>JASGDR010000449.1:0-3981 GCA_047607095.1 Caulobacter sp. | reverse complement strand
GTCCGGCCAGGGCTATGGCCAGCAGAGGCCCCTTCACCGCGGAGAAGCCGTCGCCGCGGTCGGCCTCGGGGAACAGCGCCCCCGGAACCTCCGCGCGGGCGATCGCCGCGTCGGCCGCCTCGTCGGGCCCGAAGAAGAACACCGGCGTGCGGCCCGCGGCCTGCTGCTCGCGGGCCAGATCGAGATAGCGCTCCAGCGGCCATCGCTTCTCCTGGCCGCCCGCGCCGGGCGCCAGGCCCACATAGGCCGGGCCGTCGGGCAGCAGGACCTGCGCGGCCGACAGCGCGTCGGTCTCGGTCAGGGCCAGGGGCCGCAGAGCGCCCCGTCCTTCGCTCGCCAGGCTCAGCAGCCGGGCCAGACGATCGACCACGGCCGCGGGCCAGTCGGCCTTGCGCGCCTCCATGGCGGCCGAGACGAAGGCTCCCCTCGCCGCCCGCCTGGCCACCAGGCTGCGGCGCAGGTTCTCCTGGGTGTCGATGACGAGGTCGAAGGTCCGGCCGCCGAACGGCCGGACCCACGGCAGCACGTCCAGCGCCCCGGCGCCGGTGACGCCGTCCTTGACGATCTCGTCGACATAGCCGGCCACGACCCGTTTAAGCGGGCCGTCGTAGACCGTATCGCCCTTGGCGGCGCACCAGGTGATCCGGGCGTCGGGAAAGGCCGCGCGCAGGCCGGCGATGAAGGGCAGCTTGATCAGGCCGTCGCCGATCACCTCGCCCATGGAATAGATCAGAACCGTCTGGACCATGGCCGTGCATGGCCCGCTCCGGCCGCCTCCGTCAATCGGCGCCATCGATCGCGATGGCGTATGTGAGCGCTTACTTGCGATCTATATGGTTTGAGGTAACGTCGGTCTTATGAGCGCCAAGCCCCGCATCGAACGCGCCGCCCTCGAAGTCTTCGCCGTCCAGGGCGTCGACGCGGCCACGACCAAGCTGATCGCCGCCCGCGCCGAGGTCTCGGAGGGCGCGATCTACCGCCACTGGAAAAGCAAGGACGAGCTGGCCATCGGCCTGTTCATGGCCGCGCACCGCCGCCTGTCCGAGCTGATCGAGGCCGAGGCCGGCGCCGTCCACGGCGTCGAGGCCAAGGCCGCCGCCATCGTGAAGGCCTACTGCACTGCCGCCGACGAGGACTGGACCCTGTTCTCGTTCCACCTGCTGCAGCTGCACCACTTCCTGCCCTACTATCAGGAAGACGGCCGCGATCCGGTCACCCTGGTCGAGACGGTCATCAAGCACGCCATGCTGAAGATGGAGCTACCGCCGGGCGACCCGCGCGTCATCGCGGCCATGGCCATCGGCGTCATCACCCAGACCGCCCAGAACCGCGCCTACGGACGCCTGGGCGAAGACCTGCTGTCGGCCCACGCCCCCTTGATGACCGCGGCGGTCCTCGCCGTCCTGAAAGCCCGCTAACGGAGCTTGCCGCCATCATGCGCAGCGCGCTGTTCAACGCCTACTACTGGGTGCTTTCGATCTTCTACGGCCTGTCGGCGGCCCTTTCGGCCCTGCTGCCGGGGCGACGACCCGTGACCTTCGCCCTGCGCCTCTACTCGAAGCGCATGCTGTGGGCCCTGCGTGTCTTCGCCGGGGTCGAGGTCGAGCTGAAGGGCCGGGAGAACCTGCCCGAGGGCGCCTTCATCATCGCCGCCAAGCACCACAGCTGGGGCGACGGCTTCGTAATGTTCGCCAATCTCGACAACCTTTCCTTCGTCACCGGCGACCACCTGGAGAAGTTCCCGCTGCTGGGCGGCATCCTGCGGAAGTTCGGGGCGATCGTCGTCGACAGCTGCGGCGGGCCGGAAGCCCGCGCCGCCCTGTCCAAGAGCGCCGCCCAGGTGGCCGCCGAGGGCCGGCGCATCCTGATCTATCCGGAAGGCCACCTGGCCGCGCCTGGCGAGCGCTTCCGCTACCGCACCGGCGTCTATCACATGAGCCAGGACTTCGGCCTGCCGGTGGTGCCCGTCGCCACCAATCTGGGCTGCTTCTGGAAGCAGCAGGAGAAGAAGAAGACCCCCGGACGCGCCACGGTCGAGTTCCTGCCTCCCCTGCCCCGCGGCCTGCAGAAGGCCGAGTTCATGAAGCTGCTGGAGGCCACGGTCGAGGGCCGCACCAACGAACTCATCGCCCAGGCCACCGGCCGACCTGTGCAGCCCTCGGTGCTGGTCGATCCGCCGCGCAAGAAGCCGGCGACCGAAGCCGAACCCCTGTCGGCCTGACGCCATGTGGACCCTGCTGGCCCTTCCCCTGATCGAGGTCCTGAGCGCCCTGGCCACGATCCTGATCGCGCGAGCCCTGGGCGCCGAGAAACGACGGTCCCTGCTGCTGCTCGCGCTGCCCGTTCCCGCGCTGCTGTGCATGGCCTGGGCCCTGGCCTTCCAGGCGCGACCGACATCGGACTTTCCACGTCCCGAATGGCTGATCTACGCCGTCGGCCTGATCGCCCTGTCGATCCTGCCCACGGCCGCCACCGTGGTCGCGCTGGGCCGCCGGTTTCGCATCCTCGCGACGCTGGCCGGGCTCCTGCAGATCCCCTTCACCCTCGTCATCGGCTTCTTCGCGGCCATCATGGTCAGCGGCGTCGCCCCATGACCTTCAGGAGGAACCCGATGCTCGCCAGCGCACCTGCGGTCCGCTTCGCGGCGGCCCTGTGCCTGATCACCCCGCTTCCGGCGGCGGCCCAGATCACCAAGGCCATGATCCCCACGGAAACCGGCTTCGAGCCGCACTGGTGGCCCGAGATCACCGCCCCGGCGGGCTGGAGCGCGCTCGATGACGCCAGGCACGAGAACAACTGCAAGGCTCTCACGCCGGCGGGCCAGACCTTCAGGGACGCGCCGGCGGTCATCTACGCCTGCGCCACCCGCCGGGAAGGCGACGCTGATGGACTGGCGGCCTTCCTGGAACAGGACCAGGCCAAGTTCCTCGCCGACGATCCGAGCCTGAAGCTGGAGCGCCTGCCGGACATGGTCACCGCCGCCGGCGGTCCGCTGACGCTCTACCGCCAGACCCCGGGCAAGGGCGCCAACTGGGAACTCGTGGCCTACGGCCAGGAGACCGACGCCGACGGCCAGACCTTCTTCCTGACCTTCGTGCTCAGCGCCCGCTCGCCGGAGGCGCTGTCGAAGGGCGAGGCGGCCTACAAGGCTATGGTCGCCGGCTACCGCTAGCCGAAAGCCCGAGGAGGCGCGCTTGCTGCCCAACCTGCTGACCGCCCTGCGCATCCTGGCCCTGCCCTTCCTCGCCTGGGCCGTGCTCGCCGACGCCGGCTGGACGGCGCTCGCCCTGTTCCTCGCCGCGGGCCTGACCGACGTGCTCGACGGCTGGATCGCCCGGCGCTTCGGCCTGACCTCGGCGTTCGGGGCGATGTTCGACCTGCTGGCCGACCGGCTGCTGACGCTGGTCAGCCTCGGCGCCCTGATGGCCGCCGGCGCCTTTCCGGGCTTCTGGATCGCCGCGCCGCTGCTGCTGATCGCCCGCAACTTCGCCGTCGCCGGCCTGCAGCAGGCCCAGCCTGGGCGCGACTTCAACCATCCGCCGCTGGAGCACCCGAAGATCGCGCTGAACTTCCTGGGCGTCGGCCTGCTGCTCGCGCCGCTCGGTCTCCAGACCGCCGGTCTGTGGATGCTCTCGGCCAGCGCGGCGCTGTCGGTCGTGACGACGGCGATCTATGCGCGCCGGGCGGCCTCGTCCTTCGGTCGCGCCTGATGCAGATCCTTCTCGCCCTCGGCTTCCAGCTGCTGCTGGTCGGCCCAGCCATCGCTTTCACGGCGCGCCGCGGCCTGCGGCCCAGGCACGCCGTCCTGCTCCTACCGGCGCTGCCGTTCCTGCTCTGCGCGGTAATCGGCCAGTTCTTCTGGATCGAGCCGGGGACCAATCCGAAGCTCGACCTGAATGGGCAGCCGTTCCCGTGGTTGGGTCCGTTGCTGCTCTATTCCGGCGCGCCCATCGGCATCCTCACCATCTGGTTTTCGCGCGG
>JASGDR010000448.1:0-3922 GCA_047607095.1 Caulobacter sp. | reverse complement strand
CTTGGCCGGCGGCAGGGCGGCGCTCTGGACCGGGGCGGTCGGCGGCGGCGGGGTCGGACGGGCCATCGGCTCTTCCGGCGGCGCGGCATAGGTCGGCGAGGCCGTCGGATTCTCGTGGCTGTAGATCTGCAGGCCGGCGGCCTGATCGGGCTTGTTCTGGTCCGGAGCCGGCGCGGTCTTCATCTCGGCGACCGGCTCGCCCACGGTGCGCGGCGGCTCGTTGGGACCACGGATGCCGTTGCGATAGACCAGGAAGACGCCGACCAGCAGGGTGCCCAGCACCACCGCGCTGATGATCAGGGTCAGCGGCAGGGGCCGCGAGCCGCGCACCGGCTGGCGCGCATCGAAGGACAGCGGCGCATCGGTGGGCGGCGCATAGGCGCCGCGGTGCGGGTCGGACATCTCACAAAGCTCCAGAATTCCGGCGCCCGCGTCGCCCCCAGGCGAATCACGCGCGCAAGCTCCTACTCTACTGGACCCGATCCCCGTTCAGAACTGTCGCACCCTTGGCGGTTGTGCATGTTCCTTCCGCGACGGCGGACCGTCAGTTCCACACATCCAGATGGAACAGCTTGCGGTGCTCCTCGATGGCGAAACGATCGGTCATGCCGGCGATGTAGTCGCACACCACGCGGGCCCTTCCGGCCTGGTCGCGGTTCTGCGACTTGGCGAACCATTCCGAGGGCAGGACCTCAGGTTCGGCCAAGAAGAGCGAAAACATCTCGGCCAGAATGCGGCGCGCCTGGCTGCGGGTGCGGTTCACCCGCCAGTGGCGGTACATCTTGGTGTGGAGGAATTCCCGCAGGCGGGCGAGGTCTTCCAGCATGTCCGGCGAGAACGACACCAGGGCGTGCGGCAGGGCGCGCACGTCGTCGGCCGACATCACGCCGGTGGCGGCGGCGCGCTGCAGGGTCTCGCCCATGACGTCGTCGACCATGGCCCCGATCATCCGACGCACGGCCTCCAGTCGGGTGATGCGGGCGTCGAGCTCCGGACGCTCGCTGCGCACGGCCGCCAGGATCGGGCCGATCAGCGGCACATCCATCAACTCGTCCAGCGTGAAGAGCCCCGCCTCCACCCCGTCGTCGATGTCGTGATTGTTGTAGGCGATGTCGTCCGACAGGGCCGCGACCTGGGCCTCGGCCGACGCCCAGGTGTCCAGCTTGAGGCCGTATTCGGCGTCGTACTTGGAGATCGCCTTCCAGGACGGCTGGCCCAGCTTATGGGTGACCGGGCCGTTGTGCTTGATGACCCCTTCCAAGGTCTCCCAGGTCAGGTTCAGGCCGATGAAGTCCGGGTAGCGGTGCTCCAGCTCGGTGACCACGCGGAAGGTCTGGACGTTGTGGTCGAAGCCGCCGAAATCCTTGGTCTGCAGCTCCAGTTCGTCTTCGCCGGCGTGACCGAACGGCGGATGGCCCAGGTCATGGGCCAGGGCGATGGTTTCGGCGAGATCGGCGTCCAGCCCGAGCGCCGTGGCCAGGGAGCGGGCGATCTGGGCCACTTCCAGCGAATGGGTCAGCCGCGTGCGGAACTGGTCGCCCTCGTGGGCGACGAACACCTGGGTCTTTTCCTTCAGGCGACGGAAGGCCGAGGTATGGATGATGCGGTCGCGATCACGGGCGAACGGGGTGCGCGTGCGGCTCTCGTCTTCCTGGTATCGCCGGCCCCGCGATTTGGTCGGATCCTCGGCGTAAGGGGCGCGGGGGACGGCGAACGGAGACGTCGACATGAGCGGCCTTTGCTGATCGCCCCTTTTCCCGGGACGCGGACGTCCTCATATAGGCGATAGATCGAGTTTCCACAGCCATGACCGACACCACCGTTACGCTTTCTTCCAACGCCGCCCGCCGGCTGCACGCGATTTCCCAGGCCGAGGGTCGCGAGTTGATGCTTCGCGTCGCCGTCGACGGCGGCGGCTGCTCGGGCTTCCAGTACCGTTTCGACCTGGTCGAGGCCGCGCAGGAAGACGATCTTCGGATCGAGCGCGACGGCGCATCGGCGCTGGTCGACGTGATTTCGCTGGCCCTGCTCAAGGGTTCGGAGATCGACTTCGTCGACGAACTGGCCGGCGCGGAGTTCCGCGTGAAGAATCCCAACGCCAAGTCCAGCTGCGGCTGCGGCGTCAGCTTCTCGATCTGATCGCGATTCAGGCGCGCCGCGCGCCTTCCCCCTGATCCGTCGGTTCGCCGACAGACAGCGCAACGCTTTGCCGCCAAAGGCGTTCAAGCCTGGCTTTTGGCCGGGCGCTTGGGCGAGGATTGCGTAGATGACCGACGGCTACACCCGTATTTCGACTGGGAACGGCGGCCTCGACGCCATCTTGCGAGGCGGACTGCCCGCCAACCGCCTCTATCTGGTCGAGGGCGAGCCCGGCTCGGGCAAGACGACCCTGGGCCTGCAATTCCTCCAGGACGGCGTGAAGCGCGGCGAGCGCGTGCTCTATGTCACCCTCTCGGAAACCAGCGACGAACTGCGCGGCGTGGCCGCCTCGCACGGCTGGGACCTGGCCGGAATAGAACTCTTCGAACTTTCGTCGGCCGAGACGGTTCTCGGCGAAGGGCGCGAGCAGTCGATCCTCCACGCCTGGGAGGTCGAACTGGGCGGCACCATCAAGCTGATCCAGGAAGAGGTCGAGCGCGTCTCGCCCCGCCGGGTCGTGTTCGACAGCCTGTCGGAGCTGCGGCTGCTAGCTCAGGACCCGCTGCGTTATCGCCGCCAGGTGCTTGCGCTGAAGCAGTTCTTCGCCACCCGCGACTGCACCGTTCTGCTGATCGACGACCTGACCACCAGCGAGGGAATTCGCGACGGCCACCTGCACAGCCTCTGCCACGGCGTCGTCACCCTGGAGCGCCTGACGCTCGATTTCGGGGCCGCGCGCCGGCGCATGCAGGTGCAGAAGCTGCGCGGCGTCGACTTCGTCGGCGGCTTCCACGACATGACCATCCGCAAGGGCGGGCTGCGCATCTTCCCCCGGCTGATCGCCTCGGACCACCATACGCCTTTCGTCGGCGACCCGACGCCCAGCGGCATCGGCGAGCTGGACGCCCTGCTGTCGGGCGGACCGCTGCGCGGGACCTGCACCCTGCTGACCGGCCCGGCGGGCTCGGGCAAGTCGACCATCGCCCTGCAATACCTGTACGCGGCCTGCGAGCGCGGCGAACCGGCCACGCTGTTCGAGTTCGACGAGCGCGTCGGCACGCTGATGGTCCGGGCCAAGGCCATGGGCATGGACCTGCAGAAGCACATCGACGGCGGCTGCCTGAAGATCCAGCAGGTGGATCCGGCCGAAATGGCGCCCGGTGAATTCGCCGCCCTCGTCCAGGCCGAGGTCGAGGATCGGGGCGCCCGCCTGATCGCGATCGACAGCCTGAAC
Source organism: Caulobacter sp. (assembly GCA_047607095.1). Taxonomy (GTDB): domain Bacteria; phylum Pseudomonadota; class Alphaproteobacteria; order Caulobacterales; family Caulobacteraceae; genus Caulobacter. The sequence goes on along the minus strand of JASGDR010000448.1, from coordinate 549 downwards.
GGCTATCTGAGCGCCATGCCGCAGGAAAAGCAGCTGATCCTGCAGATGCACGAATTGCTGTCGTTCCTGAACCAGCAAGGCGTCGTGACGCTCCTGATCAATCCGCAGTCGGGCCTGGTCGGCGGCATGTCGACCTCCCTGAACGTGTCCTATATCGCCGACGCCGTGCTGCTGATCCGCTTCTTCGAAGCCGCGGGCCGAATCCGCAAGGCGATCTCGGTGATCAAGAACCGCGGCGGCCCGCACGAGGACACAATCCGCGAATTGCGCATTGATAGCGAAGGGGTGCGCGTCGGCGCGCCGCTGACCCAATTCAGAGGCGTGATGACCGGAACTCCGGAATATGTCGGTCAGGGCGGTCCGTTGATGGAAGACCGTCGCCTTGACCCATAGGCTTGGACCGGAAGGCTTTCGCGTTCTCGTCGCGGCGCCCTTCGGCCGCGACGCCGACAACGTGGCGCGGCTGCTGGCCGAAAGGGGCTTCGAGACCCGGGCCCTGCCGGACGCCCGCTCCCTGGCCGCCGACCTGGACGAGCGCACCGGCGTCAT
>JASGDR010000447.1:0-7408 GCA_047607095.1 Caulobacter sp. | reverse complement strand
GCCGGGATAGCGCTTGCGCAGCCGGGCCCAGGTCGCGCCGGGACCGGCCTCGGGCAATTGCACGCCGACCAGCCCGGCCGCGCCCCAGGCCAGGCCGCAGCGGCCGATCGCCGTCTCGAAAAGCATGAAGCCCAGTCCCATGGTCGTCAGACTACCACCGTCGAGCCGACGGCGGGACAGGCGCCGCCCATCTTATTCGTCGCGCGCCGCCCGCTGCGCCAGCTCGCCGCAATAGTGGGCGAAGTGCTCGGCCAGGGCCTTGCCCGGACCGGGATAGACGCGGGCCTGCCCGGCGTATTCGACGCTGACCGTCGGGGCCGACGCCAGCGCCGCCAGGAAGCCGGCCGGCAGGTCGCCGCGGCCTTCGACGAACATCGGGCCGAAGCTGGAATTGATCGTGCTGTTGACGCGCAGCGCCTCGCCGCCGGCCTTGACGCGCAGCTGGCGGGTCGAGGCCGGCTCGTAGAACCGCGCCTGCACCCCGGCCGAGGTCAGGCCCGAGCAGGTCAGGACCAGGGTCTCCGCGCGACCGTCGGCCTGCCGCGGGCCGTTCAGAGTCAGGCCGCCGGTCGCGCCGTGGGCGACGTTCCAGTAATAGTCGCGGCCGTCCTGCTGGAAGTCCTTCCTCGGCGGCTTGGGCTCCGCGCCGGCGCTCCCGGCCGCCAGGGCCGCCGCGCCGATCAGCGCCGTTACGATGAACGTCGAAACTCGCATGCCGCCCTCCACCGCCGGCGCTCGCCGCCGACGCAACCTTGAGCAGCGTATAGCAACGCGCTCCCGGCGACGAAAGGCCTCCAGCGCCGAGCCGCGGGCGGTTCCATCCGCCGCCGGCAAGCTCTAGCCTGGCGACGTCACGCTCCGGAGATCGCCCTTGCGCCGCCTCTTGCCGCTCGCCGCCGCCCTCTTGCTCAGCGCCGCTCCCGCCGCCCGGGCCGACGACATCCTGGTCCACGGCGGGCCGATCCACACCGGCGTCGCCGCCGCCCCGACCGCCGAGGCGGTTCTGATCCGCGACCGGACGATCGCCTTCGTCGGACCGCTAGCCGCCGCGCGCGCCAAGGCCGCTCCCGGCGCCCGCGACATCGACCTGAAGGGCGCGGCGGCCTATCCCGGCTTCGTCGACGCCCACGCCCATCTGACCGGCGTCGGCCTGCGGGAGCTGACCCTCAATCTCGACCGCGCAGGCTCCGTCGGGGCCCTGGTCGCGGCCGTGCGCGACTACGCCCTCGCCCATCCCGGCGACGCGCCGATCTACGGCCGCGGCTGGATCGAGACCCATTGGCCGGAGAAGCGCTTCCCCGTCCGCGCCGACCTCGACCGGGCCGCGCCCGGCCGCATCGTGGTGCTGGGACGCGCCGACGGCCACGCCGTGGTCGCCTCGAGCGCCGCCCTGGCCAAGGCCGGCGTCGGCCGCGACACCGCCGCCCCGGCCGGCGGCCAGATCCTCAAGGACGAGACGGGCGAGCCCACCGGCATGCTGATCGACCACGCCCAGGCCCTGGTCGAGGGCGTGATCCCGCCGCCCTCCCCCGCCCTCAGGCGCCAGGCGCTGGAGACCGCCGGCAAGCTCTACGCCGGCCGCGGCTGGACGGGCCTGGGCAATATGAGCGTCGAGGCCGAGGACCTCGACCTGCTGCGGGGGCTGGCCGCCGAGGGCCGCTTCTCCCTGCGCGTCGACAACTACATGGACCCGTCCGGCGCGGCCGAGGTGCTGAAGACCGGCCCCAGCGCCGACGCCACCGGCCTGATCCGCCTGCGCGGGATCAAGCTCTACATGGACGGCGCCCTGGGTTCGCGCGGCGCGGCCCTGCTGGCGCCCTACAGCGACGCCGAGGGCCAGGGCCTGATCCTCACGCCGCACGACCAGGGCCTGGCCCTGATGAAGCAGGCGCGGACCGTGAACGCCCAGGTCGCCATGCACGCCATCGGCGACCGCGGCAACCGCATGGTGCTCGACTGGTTCGGCGAGGCGCTGGGCGGCGACACGGATCGCCGCTGGCGGATCGAGCACGCCCAGGTGGTCGACGCCGCCGACCTGCCGCGCTTTTCGAAGCTGGGCATCGTCGCCTCGATGCAGCCCAGCCACGCCATCGGCGATCTCTATTTCGCGCCCGCGCGCCTGGGCAGGGACCGGCTGAAGGGCGCCTACGCCTGGGCCGACATGCTGAAAAGCGGCGCGGTCGTCGCCGCCGGCTCCGACGCCCCGGTCGAGGTCGGCGACCCGCGCATCGAGTTCTACGCCGCCGTCTACCGTCACAGCCTCTCGGGCTTCGCCAACGCCGACTGGCATCTGGAAGAGTCCGTCAGCCGCGACCAGGCCCTGCGCATGCTGACCTGGGCCCCGGCATGGGCCGCCTTCGCCGAAGAACAGCGCGGAACCCTGGAGCCCGGCAAGGCCGCCGACCTCACCGTCTTCGACCGCGACCTGATGACGGTCGCGCCTCCGGAGATCCTGAAAGCCCAGCCGGTGCTGACCATCGTCGACGGCAAGGTGGTGTTCGAGCGGTAGGAGCCCGCCTACCAGGCCAGCAGCGTCAGCCCCGGCACGTCCTGAAAGTCGGCCGGGTTGCAGGTGACCAGCGTCGCGCGATGGGCCAGGGCCTGGGCCGCGATCATCCGGTCCAGGATCTTGCGCCGGGAATAGCCCGCCGCCTCCACGATCGCACGGTAGGCCTCAGCCGCCTCGGCGCCGAAATCCAGTACGGGCAGGATGTCGAGCATGGCGTCGAGGCGGGCGCGGCGCACGGCCACGTCGGCGGGGTCGCGATAGACTCCGCCTTCGAGCTCCACCCGCGAGACGATCGACAGCAGCACCGCGCCGTCCAGGCCCGCCACCTTGGCGGAGATCGCCGGATCGCCGTCGCGCAGGTGGATCGCGACATTGGTGTCGAGGATGAAAGCCGCCACCTCAGAGCCCCGGCCGTTCCGGCGGCTCCTCGTCGTCGCGCGCCTCGACCGCGCTCGGCCTGGGCAGGGCCGCCAGACGCGCGACCAGATCCCTAACCGTGCCTCGCGCGGGATAGATGGTCAGCACGTCGCCCGAGCGCACCAGGGTCAGTTCGGTCTCGTCGGCGAACGCCATCTCCTTGGGCAGCCGAACGGCCTGGCTGTTGCCGCTGCGAAAGGTTCGACTGCTGGACCGGGTCATGGCCGCCTCCGGACATATATACACGTATATACATCATGTGGGGCCTCGGCTCCAGGCGTCCGGACTCCCCCTAAGCCGCCTTGGCCTTCGGCGTCGCCAGGTCGATGGCGGTCAGCAGGTCGTCCAGCTTCAGGGGCTTGGCGACGAAGGCGGTCATGCCGGCGGCGGCGTAGGTTTCCACCTGGTGGGGCATGGCGTTGGCGGTGACGGCGATGATCGGCACGGCGGCCAGCGCGTGCTCGGTTTCGAACCGCCGGATCGCCTCGGTCGCGGCCAGGCCGTTGAGTACCGGCATCTGGATGTCCATCAGGATCATGTCCACCGAGGGATCGGCCTGGTAGGCGCCGACGGCCTGCTGGCCGTCGGCCACGACGGTCAGCTCGACGTCGAACGGGGCCAGCAGCGCCTGCAGCACGGCCTGGTTCACCGGATTGTCTTCGGCCGCCAGGATGCGCAAGGCGCCTTCCGGCGGCGGCGGCGCGGCCGCCTCGGGAAGGACCGCGGCCGCTTCGTCCGCGCCGACCGCCTCCAGCGGCAGGTCGACGCCGAAGGTCGCCCCCTCGCCCAGACGGCTTTCCAGCCACACCGACCCGCCCATCCGCTCGGCCAGGGTGCGCGAGATGGTCAGGCCCAGGCCCGTGCCGCCGTGACGGCGCGTGGCCGAGGCGTCGGCCTGGGTGAAGGCCTTGAAGATCCGTTCTCGGTTCTCGTCCGACACCCCCTCGCCGCTGTCGATCACCTTGAACCTCAGGCCGGCCTCGCGCCGCTCGACCGACACCGCCACCCCGCCCGTCTCGGTGAACTTGACGGCGTTGACGATCAGGTTGCCGAGGATCTGGCGGATCCGGGGCGCGTCGCCGCGCCAGGCGCCGACCGCCGTCGGGTCCAGGCTGACCGACAGCGAAAGCCCCTTCTCGGCCGCCAGCGGGGCGTAGGGCGCCACGGCCAGGCGCAGCGTCGCCTCGAGATCGAACGGCGCGTCGTCCAGCTCCATCCGGCCGGCCTCGATCTTCGACAGGTCCAGCACGTGGTTGAGGATTTCCAGCAGCGCCTCGCCCGAAGCCCCGATCACCTTCAGCCGCTCGGCCTGGGGGAAGTCGAGCGCCTCGCGCTCCATGACCTGCACCATGCCCAGGATGCCGTTCAGCGGCGTGCGGATCTCGTGGCTCATATTGGCCAGGAACTCGCTCTTGGCGCGGCTGGCGCTTTCGGCCAGGCGGCGGGCCTCGACCTCGCGCTCGGTCATCAGCACGTGTTCGGTGATGTCGGTGATGATCAGCAGGTAGCCGCCGTCGTCGACCGGCGCGATCTTCAGCGACTGGAACCGGCCGTCGGGCGAGCTGAAGGTGTCGGGCGACACCCATTCGCGCTGTACGCCCTCGACTGCGTCCAGCACCGTCCGCGCCGCCTGACGGGCCTTGGCGTCCATCGAGGTCCGCTCGGCGATCTCGGTCAGGCTCATGCCCCGCGTCAGGGTCAGGTCGTAGGGCCGCGCGAAGTCGGCCAGGGTGGCGTTCCACACCTGTAGCTGGCTGTCGCGGTCGAAATGGCCCAGGCCGATCGGCGCCCGGTTTAGGGCCGAGCGCAGAGCGCTGAAGGCCGAGCGCTGCGCCAGCCGGTGGGTGAGCAGCATGCCGCCGCCGGCCATCACGATCATCGACACCATGGCGATCACCGACTGGGCCAGTTCGTCGCGGGTGAAGCGCCCCGGCTCCTCGACGCCGTCGAGCGGCAGCAGCGTCACCGCGCCCATGCCCACGAAGTGCAGGCCGCAGACGGCCGCCGCCAGCAGCAGTATGGCGACCACGCGCCCTTTCAGTCCGGTCTCGCGGCCCAGGTCGCGGAAAGCCAGGGCCGACAGGCCCATGGCGATCAGCACGGCGGCCGCCACCAGCTCCGGCCGCCAGATCAGCAGCGCCGGCAGGCGCATCGCCGACACCCCGACGAAATGCATGGCCGCGACGCCGGCGCCGCAGACCGCGCCGCCGGCCGCCCGCAACGCCCGGCCCCGGGCGCTCATGGCCAGGCCCGCGCCGCAGGCCAGGCTGGCCAGGACCACCACGAACGACAGTCCCGTCAGCGGCTCGTCGAAGCTCAGCCGCAGCCCGGGCTGGAAGCCCAGCATGGCGATGAAGTGGGTGGCCCACACGCCGCTGCCCAGCACCAGGCCGGTCATCAGCACCCAGGCGCCGCGCCCGCCGCCGCTGGCCGTCGCGCCGCGATGATAGGCGTGCACCCCGACGGCCATCGACGCCAGGCAGACGATCAACGCCCACGCCACCAACGTCGGGTCGTGCTGATCCAAACACCGAAGCGTGGCGTACATGGCGTCCTTGGCGAAGGTAAGCGAACCCGGGAAAAATCCCGCGACCGTCATACCCTCCGCCCCGGAGAAGCTTGGTTTACGGCCCCGGCGGCGGATCGTCGCATCGCCTGCGACACGCCCACGCTTGCCTCGCCCCGAATCCCGTCCCACTTTCGGGGGGCTATGAGCGACCGTTCCACCGGCCTCGCCCCGTCGCGGCTCACCGCGGTCCTGGGCCCCACCAACACCGGCAAGACCCACCTGGCCGTCGAGCGCATGCTGGGCCACGGTTCGGGCATGATCGGTCTGCCGCTGCGCCTGCTGGCGCGCGAGATCTACGACCGCATCGTCAAGCTGCGCGGCAAGGCCAGCGTCGCCCTGATCACCGGCGAGGAGAAGATCGTCCCGCCGCGCGCGGCCTATTTCGTCTGCACGGTCGAGGCCATGCCGCTGGGCCGCGAGGTCGACTTCGTGGCCATCGACGAGATCCAGCTGGCCGCCGATCCCGAGCGCGGCCACATCTTCACCCATCGCCTGCTGCACGCCCGCGGCCGGTTCGAGACCATGCTGCTGGGCGCCTCGACCATGGCCCCGCTGGTCCGCCGCCTGCTGCCGGACGCCGAGATCGTCGGCCGCGAGCGGTTCTCCAACCTGTCCTACGCCGGCTCCAAGAAGCTGACCCGCCTGCCCCGGCGCACGGCGGTCGTGGCCTTCTCCACCGACGCCGTCTACGCCATCGCCGAGCTGATCCGCCGCCAGCGCGGCGGCGCGGCCGTGGTCATGGGCAGCCTCTCGCCCCGCACCCGCAACGCCCAGGTCGCCCTCTACCAGAGCGGCGAGGTCGACTTCCTGGTCGCCACCGACGCCATCGGCATGGGCCTGAACATGGACGTCGACCACGTGGCCTTCGCGGGGCTTCGCAAGTTCGACGGCCGCCGCACCCGCTGGCTGCACCCGCAGGAGGTGGGGCAGATCGCCGGGCGCGCCGGCCGCTACACCCGCGACGGCACCTTCGGTGTCACCGGCGACTGCGAGGAGATGGACGAGGATCTCGTCCAGGCCGTCGAGGAGCACGCCTTCCAGCCGGTGATGGCCGCCGAGTGGCGCAACGCCCGGCTCGACTTCGGCTCGCTGCAGGGCCTGCTGCGCTCGCTTTCGGAGCCGCCGAACCGGAACGGCCTGACCCTTTCCCAGGAGGCGCTGGACGAGCGCACCCTGCGCAAGATCGCCCAGCACGAGGACGTCGTCGCCCGCTGCAAGACCGACCGCTCGGCCCTCCTGAAGCTGTGGGACGTCTGCCAGACCCCCGACTTCCGCAAGACCACCGACGACGACCACCAGCGGATGGTCAAGACGCTGTTCGACGACCTGACCACGGGCCGCAAGCGCCTGCCGGAAGACTGGATCAACGGCCAGTTCAAGGCGCTGGACCGCACCGACGGCGAGATCGACAGCCTGGCCGCGCGCCTGTCGGGGGTGCGCACCCTGTCCTACATCGCCAACCGCCCCGACTGGCTGGCCAACCCCGTCCACTGGCAGGGCCGCACGCGCGAGCTGGAAGACAGGATCAGCGACACCCTGCACGAAAAGCTGATGGCGCGGTTCATCGACCGCCGCACCAGCGTGCTGATGAAGCAGCTGGGCGAGCGCGAGACCCTGCTGGCCGGCGTCGCCCCCGACGGCGAGATCAGCGTCGAGGGCCACGTGGTCGGCCGCCTGACCGGCGTCACCTTCGTCGCCGAGAAGGGCGCGAGCCCGCTCGAGGAAAAGGCCCTGCGCAACGCCGCCCAGCGGGCGGTGGGCCCCGAGATCGCGCGGCGCCTGGGCCTCCTGGCCGCCGAACCCGACGAAGCCTTCGCCCTGACGCCCGACGGCGCGGTCCTGTGGCGCGGCGAGACGGCCGGGGTCGTCCGCGCCGGCGGCGAACTGCTGTCGCCCCGCGCCCGGCTGCTGGG
>JASGDR010000446.1:0-4032 GCA_047607095.1 Caulobacter sp. | reverse complement strand
TGTAGCTGAAAACGTCCCCCCTCCGGCCCTCCGGGCCACCTCCCCCAGAGGGGGAGGTGGCCCGGAGGGCCGGAGGGGGGACGTTTTCAGCTACAGCAAAAGCCGGAACGACTCCCCCCACCGATCGCTACGCGATCGCCTCCCCCACAGGGGGAGGTCCCTAAAACTTCGGTCTGAAATCCCTCGGCGCCCACCCGAAATCGCGCACCGCGTCGGCCGCGTCGAACGTCAGGTCCCGGCTCATCCGCGCGCCCATGGCCGCCGTCGCGCCGGGGAAGAACGGCCGGGCCAGGGTGAGCAACAGCGAGAACAGCCACGGCGGCAGGGGCGCGATCAGCGGCCGCCTGCCCAGGCCCTCGTAGATCCGACGGACCATGTCGCGATAGGCCAGGGTCTCGCCGCCCACGAGGGCGTAGGCGCGATCGATCGCCGCCGGCGCGGTCGCCGCCGCGACGGCGCCGGCCGCCAGGTCGTCGGCGTGGACCGGCTGGCGCAAGCCCTCGCCCGTTCCCGACAGCGGCAGCACCTTGAAGCGGCGGATCAGCCCGGCCAGGCGGCTGACATTGCCGTCCCGCCCCTCGGCGTAGATCAGGGTCGGACGCAGGATGGTCCAGGCGACGCCATGCTCGGCGCAGAACGCCTCGACGGCGGTCTCCGCGTCGGCCAGGGCCTTGGCCACGGCGCGCTCGGCGGGTTCGGGCGAGGCCTCCTTGGTGAAGCGGCTCGTCGAGGAGAAGGCCACCAGCCGCGTCATGCCCCGCGCCTTCAGCAACGGCAACACGTCGGGCAGCAGCCAGATCGGCGACAGCGAAAAGACGGTGGCCGCCCCGGGCAGCTGGTCGGCCAGATCGTCGCCGCGCAGGTCGGCGTCGATCCAGCAGGCGTCTCCCGCCGCCGAAAAACCATAGGGAGGACGACGCGAAAGCCCCATCGGCTCGTGCCCGGCGGCCTGCAGCCGCGCCATCAGGAAGCTTCCGATCAGGCTGGTGGCGCCCAGCACCAGGATCGGCGTCTTCAGGGTGTTTTCCGCGCTCATCCTGCTTCTATAGTCGCAGGCGGAGAGCTTCGCCCATGGCCATGACGTTCGAAGAGGTCCGCGCCTTCGCCTTTTCCCTGCCGCTGGTCGCGGACGGGACGTCCTACGGCTATCCCTGCCTCAAGGCGAACGGCAAGTTCCTGACGCGGCTGAAGGAGGACGGCGACACGCTGGTCCTGCCCGGCGTGCCGTTCGACGAGCGCGAGATGCTGATCGAGGCCGCGCCCGAGGTGTTCTACTTCACCGACCACTATCGCAACTATCCGATCGTGCTGGCGCGGCTGTCGGCGGTGGAGCCGGGAACGGTGAAGCGGATCCTCGAACGCCAATGGCGCGCCAGCGTGCCGAAGAAGGTTTCCAAGGCCCATGACGAACAGGCCCATGACGAACAGGCTTGAGCGCGGCTGGCGCCTGACGGCGGCGGCGATCGTCTGGTTCGCTATCGTGCTGCAGTATGTGCTGAGGGTGGAAGGCCGGGACATCAGCGTTCAGACCATCAGGTTCTTCAGCTACTTCACCGTGCTCAGCAATATCCTCGTCGCGACGACGTTCGCCGCTTCGGCCCTGGCGCCGCAGAGCCGGCTGGGCGTCTGGGCCGGACGGCCGGGGACGCGGGTGGCGGTCGGCGTCTATATCGGCGTGACTGCGCTTGTTTATCACTGGCTGCTGGCCGGGCTATGGGAGCCGGAGGGGTGGCGGGTGCTGACCAACTTCGTCCTGCACACGGTTTGCCCGCTGCTGTTCCTGACCGACCTGCTGGTCCTGCCGCCACGCGAGGCCGCCCGCTGGGGCCAGGCCTGGAAGGCGCTGGCCCTGCCGTTCGTCTTCGGGGTCTGGACGCTGATCCACGGGGCGCTGTCGGGCTGGTATCCATATCCATTCCTCAACGTGATCAAGCGGGGCTATCCGGCCGTGCTGGTGACGATGGTGGTGATGGCGGCCGGGTTCTTCGTCCTGACCCTGGTGCTGACGGCTGTGCAGCATCTGCAGTTGCGGATGGCGAAGCGAGGCCGGGCGCCTATATCCGCCTGACTATTCTTCAGGAGTACTCCCATGGCCCAGCTCACCGTCCGTTCCGGCGACATCGACATCCCGGCCATCGGCCTGGGCACCTATCAGCTGGAGAACGGCGTCGCCCGGACGATGACCGAGAAGGCGCTGGAGATCGGCTATCGCCACGTCGACACCGCCCAGATCTACGGCAACGAGCAGGACGTCGGCGCGGCCCTGGCCGCCACCGGGGTTCCCCGCGGCGAGATCTTCGTCACCACCAAGGTCTGGATCGACAAGTTCGCCGAAGGCGACCTGCAGCGCTCGGTCGACGAGAGCCTGAAGAAGCTGCGCGTCGACCAGGTGGACCTGCTGCTGCTGCACTGGCCCAAGCCCAAGCCGGCGCTGTCGGAGACCATCTCGGCGCTGAACGCGGTCAAGGCCGACGGTCGCGCCCGGGCCATCGGCCTATCGAACTTCCCCTCGGCGCTTTGGCAGGAGGCGGCGAAGCTGTCGGAAGCCCCGCTGGCCACCAACCAGGTCGAGTACCACCCCTATCTGTCGCAGAAGACCCTACGGGCCACGGCCGACAAGCTGGGGGCCTCGCTCACCGCCTGGTCGCCCCTGGCCCAGGGCAAGGTCGGCGACGATCCGGTGCTGAAGGCGATAGGCGAGAAATACGGCAAGACGCCGGGCCAGGTCACCCTGCGCTGGCAGGTGCAGCAGGGCGTGGTCACCATCCCCCGCACCAAGAACCCGGCCCGCCTGGCCGAGAACTTCGCGATCTTCGACTTTGCGCTGACCGACGAGGAAATGGCCCAGATCTACGCCCTGGCCCGTCCGGACGGCCGCATCGGCGACTGGATCGACGCGGCGTTCAGGTGGGACGCCGAGTAAGGAACCTCCCCCTGTGGGAGAGGAGACCGCCTAGCGGTCGGAGGGGGGAGTTTTGCCGACCTCGCGGAGGCTGCCCCCCCACCGGCCTTCGGCCGCCTCCCCAGGAGGGATCTTTCCGGACAACAAAAAAGGGGCCGCTTTCGCGGCCCCTTCGTCGTTCCGGGATGACCCGAACCTTACAGGTCCAGCAGCAGGCGCTGCGGGTCTTCCAGGGCTTCCTTGACCTTCACGAGGAAGGTCACGGCGCCGGCGCCGTCGACGACGCGGTGGTCGTACGAGAGGGCCAGGTACATCATCGGACGGATCTCGATCTTGCCGTTGACGACCATGGCGCGTTCCTTGATCGCGTGCATGCCCAGGATGCCCGACTGCGGCGCGTTCAGGATCGGGGTCGACATCAGCGAACCGTAGATGCCGCCGTTGGTGATCGTGAAGGTGCCGCCCTGCATGTCCTCGATGGCCAGGCCGCCGGTGCGGGCCTTCTTGCCGAGGTCGCCGATGGTCTTTTCGATCTCGGCCAGATTCAGCACGTCGGCGTCACGGACGACCGGAACCACCAGGCCCTTGTCGGTGCCGACGGCGACGCCGATGTCGTAGTGGTTCTTGTAGATGACGTCCTGGCCGTCGATCTCGGCGTTGACGTCCGGGATCGCCTTCAGCGCAGCCACGACGGCCTTGGTGAAGAAGGACATGAAGCCCAGCTTCACGCCGTGGCGCTTTTCGAACACGTCCTTGTACTGGGCGCGCAGGGCCATGACCGCGCTCATGTCGACCTCGTTGAAGGTCGTCAGCATGGCGGCGGTGTTCTGGGCTTCCTTCAGGCGACGGGCGATCGTCTGACGCAGGCGCGTCATCTTCACGCGCTCTTCGCGCTCGTGCAGGGCGCGCGGCGCGGCCGGGGCGGCGGCCGGAGCCGGGGCGCTAGCGCGGGCTTCCAGGGCGGCCAGGGCGTCGCCCTTGGTCACGCGGCCGTCCTTGCCGGTGCCAGCGACCTTCGACAGGTCCAGGCCGGTTTCGGCGGCGATGCGGGCCGGGGCCGGGCTGACCGGAGCAGCGGCCGGGGCGGCGGGAGCAGCGGCGACCGGAGCCGGGGCGGGGGCCGGAGCAGC
>JASGDR010000445.1:0-4200 GCA_047607095.1 Caulobacter sp. | reverse complement strand
TCCGCGCCTCCCCACCAACTGCCGCCGAAAAGCGGGAGATCGCCTCTCCATGCCCTCTCCCCTTGCGGGAGAGGGTGGCCTCCGAAGGAGGTCGGGTGAGGGGTCTCTCAGACCTCAACACCGCGTACGGCGGTCAGGCTGGGTGAAGCGTCTCCCATCTGAGAGACCCCTCATCCGTCGGCCTTCGGCCGCCACCTTCTCCCGCAAGGGGAGAAGGATTGTTCGAGCCGCCCCGCACTTGAGCCCATCCAATTCCCATGCCTACAGTAGGATAACGCTGTTCTCGAAGCGGCGAAGTCCGTGGGAGGACGCCATGAACGCCTTGACCCCGATCTCCGTGGGCGACGCGCCCGACTATGCCGGCCTGACGGTGACGCCCGCCGGGCCGGTGCTGGGCGCCGAGATCTCGGGCCTCGACCTGACGAAGCCCCTGGAGCCCGAGATCGTCGCCGCCGTCCGCGCGGCCCTGCTGCGCCACAAGGTGGTGTTCTTCCGCGACCAGGACATCAGCCACGAGGACCATGTCCGCTTCGGCCGCTATTTCGGCGACCTGGAGGGCCATCCGGTCACCGCCCACGTGCCGGGCTATCCGGAGATCCTGCACATCGAGGCCGCCGACGGCATGAAGCTGCGCGAGGCCATCGTCCCGATCGTGCGGGCCGCCAACAAGTGGCACACCGACGTCACCTTCCGGCCCGCGCCGTCGATGGGCGGGGTCCTGCGCGCCCGCACCCTGCCGCCGTCGGGCGGCGACACCCTGTTCGCCGACACCGCCGCGATCTACGCCGACCTGCCCCAGCCGCTGAAGGACAGGCTGGCGGGCCTTTCGGCCGAGCACGACATCCTGCAGAGCTACGGCTACCGCATCGACGAGGCCAAGCGGCAGGAGCTGCGCGCGGCCTATCCGCCCCAGGCCCACCCGGTGGTGCGCACCCATCCCGAGACCGGCGAGCCGCATCTCTTCGTCAACAAGGTCTTCACGACGCGGATCCTGGGCCTGCCCGAGGACGAGGCCGCCGCCTTGCTGGCCGAGCTCCTCGACCGGGTGAAGGCGCCCGAATACCAGGTCCGCTTCCGCTGGAGCGAGAACGCCATCGTCTTCTGGGACAACCGCGCCACCCAGCACTACGCCGTGCTCGACTACTGGCCGGTGGAGCGCGTCGTCGAGCGGGTGACGATCAAGGGCGATGCTCCATATTTCCAAGCCTGATCAGGGGCTTGAGAGCATCTCGTTGGATCGCGGGCAGGGGGCTTCGTAAGCAGGTTCCGTCATATTCAGCCAACGGAACGGCCCCGATGTCCCAGCCCCGTCAACTCAAGCTCGGCTTCATCCTGCACGGGGTCGGCCCCGGCTGGGGCGACTGGCGTCATCGTGACGCCCATCCCGGCGCCAGCACCGATTTTTCGTTCTACAAGCGGCAGGCCCAGGTCGCCGAGGCCGGCAAGTTCGACTTCCTGTTCGTCGCCGACAGCGTCTACATCACCGAGAAGTCGAGCCCGCACTATCTGAACCGCTTCGAGCCGCTGACCATCCTGTCGGCCCTGGCCGGCACCACCAGCAACATCGGCCTCGTGGGCACCCTGACGGTCAGCTACAGCGAGCCGTTCAACGTCGCCCGCCAGTTCTCGTCGCTCGACCACATCAGCGGCGGCCGCGCCGGCTGGAACGTCGTCACCTCGTGGCTGGAAGGCAGCGCCGCCAACTACGGCCGCGACAAGCACTACGCCCACGACGTCCGCTACCGCCTGGCCGGCGAGCATCTCGACGTCGTCCAGGGGCTGTGGGACAGCTGGGAGGACGACGCCCTGACCTTCGACAAGGCCGGCGGCGAGTTCTTCGATTCCAAGAAGCTCCATACGCTCGATCACAAGGGCGAGTTCTTCTCGGTGAAGGGGCCGCTGAACATCAGCCGCTCGCCCCAGGGCCAGCCGGTGATCTTCCAGGCCGGCGCCTCCGAGGACGGCAAGGCCTTCGCCGCCCGGCGCGCCGACGCCATCTTCGTCTCGCACGAGGACCTCGACGCCGCCCAAGCCTACTACAAGGACATCAAGGCCCGCGCGGCCGGCTACGGCCGCGATCCCGACCAGCTGCACGTGCTGCCCGCCGCCCGTCCGGTGGTCGGCCGCACGGCGCAGGAGGCCGAGGCGCTCTACAAGGAACTGACCGAGCTCGTCTCGCTCGACAACGCCCTGTCGATGCTGGCCCGGCCGTTCAACGAGTACGACTTTTCCCGGCACGATCCGGACGGCCCGTTCCCGCTGGAAGCCGCCGAGTTCGGGGCCAACTCCAACCAGAGCGCGGTCAATCGCGTCGTCGCCGCCGTGAAGGCCGAGAACCTCACCCTGCGCGAGACGGCCCTGCGCTTCGCCACCCCGCGCGGCCACTTCGTCGGCGCGCCGGAAGCCGTGGCCGACAGCCTGCAGGCCTGGTTCGAGGAACGCGGCGCCGACGGCTTCGTGCTGTTCGAAAGCCTGCCGGGCCAGCTGGAGGCCTTCGTCGAGCTGGTCGTGCCGATTCTCCAGGCGCGCGGCCTGTTCCGCACCGACTATGAGGGAACGACCTTCCGCGAGAGCCTTGGGATCGACTTCCCGGTCAACCGCTACGCCGCGACGCTGGCGGCCGCCGAATAGCGAGGGCAAGGCGCCGGGAGGGATCCGGGACCCCTCCCGGCGGCCGCTCAGAAGCGGTAGCCGATCTCGACCCCGAAGGTGCGCGGCGGCTCGAAAGTGCCCAGCACCGGCGTGGTCAGCAGCGGATTGCTGGTCACGGCCGTGGCGATCAGGGTCTCGTCCGTCAGGTTGCGGCCATAGGCCGTCACCGTCCAGTCGCCGGCCGGACGCGTCCAGGTGACGAAGGCGTTCAGCTTGTTGTGGGCGTCCTGCGAGAGGACGTCGCGGTTGAACTGGTTGAAATAGACCTTGCCGACCCAGATCGACTCCGCCCGGAACGTCCAGTCGCCATGGCCGGTCGGCAGGCCGTACTGCACCGCCAGGGTGGCCGAATAGGGCGGAGCCTGGGCGATGCGGTTGCCCGACAGGTCCAGCACGCCGAGATAGCTGCGCGAGGGATCCGAGGTCTGGAACTCGGTGTATTCCGAATGCAGCAGCGCGCCGTTCAGGTCGATGCGCAGGTTCTGCGTGGCCAGCAGGCTCGACTCCAGCTCGATCCCGCGGATCTTCGCCTTGGCGGCGTTCTCGAAGAAGGTGCCGGTGGCCAACACCTTCTGAACCTGCAGGTTGCTGTAATCATAGAAGAAGGCCGACAGGTTGGTGCGCAGGCGGCGGTCGAACCATTCGGCCTTCAGTCCGGCCTCGTAGTCCTTCAGCTTCTCGGGCTGGTAGGGGCTGGCCACGCTGCCCACCGAATAGCCGCCGCCCTTGAAGCCCTCGGCATAGGTCGCATAGGCCTTCACGTCCGGGGTGAAGGCGTATTCCAGCGTCACCCGCGGCGTCAGCGACGACCACGAATTGCGCTGCAGCTTGGTCGGGGTGGGAAACTGGTTGGGCGGCAGGCCCGGATAGTCCGTCGCCAGGTTGACCACCGAGTATTCGTCCAGCGCCTTCTTGTCGTCGCTCCAGCGCAGGCCGACGATCAGCGAGAGCTTGTCGCTCGCCCGCCAGGTCGCCTGGCCGAAGGCGGCGTACGAGGTCGTCTTCTGGATCCCGCCGAAGGCCGCGCCGATCGCCGGCGTCATTGCTCCGCCGACCAGGGCCCGCGACATCGGCGAGAAGCCGTTCACGCCGTTGATGTCCTCGTGGAAGTAGTAGGCCCCGACCAGCCAGTCGAACCGCTCGCTCTTGCCCGACAGCCGCAGTTCCTGGCTGAACTGGCTGGAGATCTCGCGGTTGTAGAGGTTGGCCAGCAGCAGGGTGGTGTTGTCGGCGTCGCTGAGGAACTGGGTCTTGCTTTCGCGATAGCCGGTCACCGACGACAGGGTCGCCCGGCCCAGGGTCCAGTCCAGCTGGTTGCCGAAGCCCCAGACCTTGCGGCGGTTGTGGGTGTCGGTGTCGTTGTTGGTGTCGCGGGCGTTCGGGGCCGTGGTCCCGCCCAGCCGGAAGGCGAGGGGGGCGAGCGTGGGATTGCCCTGCGCCAGGTAGTGGTAGTGATAGTTGGCGTCGTCGGCGGTGTAGTAGTCGAGCGAGGCGATGTTCCTGAAGTCGTCGTTGGGCTCGATCAGGAGCTTCACCCGCGCGGCCGTC
>JASGDR010000444.1:0-4724 GCA_047607095.1 Caulobacter sp. | reverse complement strand
TTCATCAGCCGCGCCTTGTCGCGCTGCCAGTCGCGCTCGGCGGCGGCCTCGCGCTTGTCGTGGGCCTTCTTGCCCTTGGCCAGGCCGATCTCCAGCTTGGCCAGGCCCTTCTCGTTCCAATAGAGCTTCAGCGGCACCAGGGTGCGGCCGTCGCGCTGCACCGCGCCGATCAGCTTCTCGATCTGCTTGCGGTGCAGCAGCAGCTTCCGGTGCCGGCGCGGCTCGTGGTTGAAGCGGTTGGCGTGACCGTAGGGCGGGATGTCGGCGTTGATCAGCTTGATCTCGCGCCCTTCGACCGACGCATAGGATTCGGCGATGTTGGCCCGGCCGACGCGCAGCGACTTCACCTCGGTGCCGGTCAGCATGATGCCGGCCTCGAAGGTCTCCTCGATGAAGTAGTCGTACCGGGCGCGCCGGTTCTCCGCGATCGGCTTGGTCATCAGACCAGACCCGCCTCGCGCATGGCTTCCAGAATCGCGGGACGCACGGCTTCGGCGCACGGCGTGATCGGCAGGCGCACGTCCTCGGTCGACAGGCCCAGCTGCGCCAGGGCGAACTTGGTCGGAGCCGGCGAGCTGTCGAGGAACAAGGCCTTGTGCAGCTTGATCAGGCGGTCCTGCCAGTAGCGGGCCGTCTCCCAGTCGCCGCCGAAGCAGGCGTTCATGAAGGTGGCGCAGGCGTCCGGGGCGACGTTCGAGGTCACCGAGATCACGCCGTGGCCGCCATGGGCCATGTAGCCCAGAGCCGTCGGATCGTCGCCCGACAGCATGACCCAGTCCTCGCCGCAGGTGATGCGCTGCAAGCTGATGCGGGTCAGGTCGCCGGTCGCGTCCTTGATGCCGACGATGTTGGGCAGCTTCGACAGGCGCACCAGGGTGTCGTTGGAGATGTCGACGCCCGTGCGGCCCGGCACGTTGTAGACGAACACCGGCAGCTCCACGGCGTCGTTGATCGCCTTGTAGTGCTGGTACATGCCTTCCTGGCTCGGACGGTTGTAGTACGGCGTCACCACCAGGGCCGCGTCGGCGCCGACGGTCTTGGCGTGGCGCACCAGGTCGATGGCCTCGTCGGTCGAGTTCGAGCCCGCGCCGGCCATCACCGGCACGCGGCCGCGGGCGGTCTTCACGCACAGTTCGACGACGCGCTTGTGCTCGTCGTGCGACAGGGTCGAGGTCTCGCCCGTGGTGCCGACCGGCACCAGGCCGTGCACGCCGCCGGCGATCTGGCGCTCGACCAGGGCGACGAAGCCTTTCTCGTCGACCTCGCCGTTCTGGAACGGAGTGACCAGGGCCGGGATGACGCCCTTGAACGGGGAATGGACCATGACTTGCAATTTGCCGTGAGCAGACGCCGCGAGAGTTGCGGCTGAAACGTGGGGGCGGACAATATGTCCGGGCGCCGCCCGACCGCAACTGGCCGAGCCGACCTTTTCGAGGGTTGAGCCCGCCTGGACGGGTCGATCCGGCGACGAACCGGGCTATAGAGCGTGCATCGTCTCGGTTCCGGCCCCAAATCGGCCCTCGAAGCCGTCGTAAACAAGATAGGGGCCCAGGGCCCGCTCGTGAAGGAGACCGCGTTTTGGCTTTTGGGATTCGTCGGCTTCTCCTCGGTTGCGCCAGTCTGGTCCTGATCTCGGGCGTCGCCGACGCCCAGACCGGCGGCCAGATCGACGAAGAGGGCCTGCCGACCGCGCCCCAGCCCTATACCGGCTCCTCTCGCCCCGGCCTGATCAGCACGCCCTACACGGCCAACAACTCCAGCCTGTCCGACAGCGACGCGGCCAACCTGCGCGCCGCGGTCATGGGTCAGCGCTCGGCCTCGACCGTCCGCGCGGCCATGGCCGGCATCTCCGACCCGCTGGCCCGCAAGATCGCCCTGTGGGCCCTGGCCGACGTCGGCGCCGAGAGCATGAGCTTCTTCGAGCTCGACCAGGCCCGCCGCGACCTGGTCGGCTGGCCGCGCTCGTCGCGCCGCGACCTGCCGGCCGAAAAGGCCCTTTCGACCTCCGGCCTCAGCCCGGCCCAGACCATCGCCTGGTTCGGCGGGTCAGAGCCCCTCACGGCCGAAGGCGCCATGGCGCTGGCCTCGGCCTATCAGGCCGGCGGCCGCGCCCAGGACGCGACCGCCCTCATCCGCCGCTTCTGGCGCGACAAGAGCTTCGAGGTCGACGCCCAGCGGGCCATGCTGGCCCGGTTCGGCGGCGTGCTGACGACCGACGACCACATCCGCCGCGCCGACGTGCTGCTGTACGGCCAGCAGGGCCCGGCCGCGCGCGACATGATCACCCTGCTGCCGGCCGACCAGCAGGCAGCCGCCCTGGCCCGCATCGCCCTGCGCTCGGGCGCGAGCGCCGCCAACGACCTCGTGTCCGCCCTGCCCCCGTCCCAGCAGCTGTCGCCGGGCGTGGCCTTCGAGCGGGCTTCGGCCCTGCGTCGCCGGGGCATGGACGTGATGGCGCTGGAGCTCGTGCGCTACTTCCCCGCCCCGCCGCCCAGCGACGACACCGCCGCCGCCATCTGGCGCGAGCGCAAGCAGCTGGTCATGTCGGCCCTGAAGAACGGCGACAGCCGCGGGGCCTACGCCGCCGCCAACGCCGGCCTGCCCGGCGGCGCCGACGCGGCCGAGGCCGAGTTCTTCGCCGGCTGGATCGCCCTGACCCGCCTCAAGGACGCCGACGCCGCCGCCGACCACTTCGGCCGCATCGCCGAGATCGGCGCCTCGCCGATCACCCGCGGCCGCGCCCTCTACTGGCAGGGCCGCGCGGCCGAGGCGCAGGGCGACGCGATCGCCGCCCAGGCCTTCTACGGCGACGGGGCCAGGTACATCACCACCTTCTACGGCCAGCTGGCCGCCGAGAAGGCCGGCATCAAGGAGATCCGGCTCGACAAGGATCCGGTGATCACCCAGGCCGACCGCGCCCGCTTCGAAAGCCGTGAACTGGTGCGCGCCGCCAAGCTGCTGCGCGACGTCGGGGCCAACGACGCCTTCCGCTCGCTGGTGCTCTATATCGACGACCAACTGCCGACCGCGGCCGAGGAGGCCCTGCTGGTCGACTTCGCCCGCAACACCGGCGACCAGGACCTGGCCATGCGCGCGGTCCGCACCGCCGCCCAGCGCGGCTTCATCCTGCCCGAGCGCGGCTACCCCCTGCTCGACCACCATTTCACGCCGATCCCCGGCGCGGCCGAGACCGCCTTCGTCTATTCGATCTCGCGTCAGGAGAGCAATTTCGACCCCCGCGCCCGCTCGGGCGTCGGCGCGCGCGGCATGATGCAGCTGATGCCGCCCACCGCCGCCGGCGTCGCCCGCAAGCTGGGTGAAAGCCACAGCGTCGATCGCCTCTACGAGCCCGACTACAACATGCGCCTGGGCTCGGTGTACCTGGGCGACATGATCAACCGCTTCAGCGGCTCCTACATCATGGCCGCCGCGGCCTACAACGCCGGCCCCGGCCGCCCGCCGCAATGGGTCACGCTGTGCGGCGACCCGCGCGGCGCCAGCACCGACCCGCTCGACTTCATCGAGTGCATCCCGTTCAGCGAGACCCGCAACTACGTGATGCGCACGCTGGAGACCACCATGGTCTACCGCGCCCGCCTGGGCGGCGGCGTCGCCCCCCTGACCCTGTCGAGCGACCTCAAGCGCGGCGGCTACAGCTACGTCCCCGGCGCCGGCGCGATGGACCCGATCGGGGGGCGGTAGGGGCGATAACCCCCTCTCTCAAAAGAGAGAGGGGATCTAAATCCCCTTCTTCTTCGCATAGGTCTCGAACAGGCCCGGCCAGGCCGCCACCGGCTTGCCCGCGATCGAGCGCAGCCCGAACCCGTGCCCGCCTTCCTCGAAGACGTGCAGCTCGGCCGGGATCGCCTTGGCCTTGAGCGCGGCGAACATCATCAGGCTGTTCTCGACCGGCACGGCCTTGTCGTCGGCGGCGTGGACCAGGAACACCGGCGGCGTGCGCCCGCCCACCCCGGCCTCGGGCGAATAGGCCTGCACCGTCTCGAACGACGGCGCCTGGCCCAACAGCTGCTTGCGCGAGCCGGCGTGGGTCAGGCCGGCGGTCATGGTGATCACCGGATAAATCAGGGCCGACAGGTCCGGACGGGCGGAGAGATCATCGGCGGCGTCGACGCGGTCGTAGACCTGGGCCTCGAAGCGGGTGGTCAGGCTGGCCGCCAGGTGCCCGCCGGCCGAGAAGCCCATGATGGCGATGCGCTGCGGGTCGACCTTCATGCCCGGCGCCCACGAGCGCACCAGGCGCAGGGCCCGCTGGGCGTCCTGCAGCGGCGCGTCCGGCCCCGCGCCCCAACCGTCGCCCGGCAGGCGGTACAGCAGCACGAAGCAGGTGTAGCCGCGGTCGGCCAGCCACTGGGCGGTCTCGAAGCCCTCCGTGTCCATCACGACGCGTTCATAGCCGCCGCCGGGCATCAGGATCACCGCCGCGCCGTTGGGCCTGCGCGGGCGGAACAGGCTGAGCGTCGGCTTGCGGGTATGGGTCACGGCCCGGTCGCGCGGGCCCTTGCCGTCGCTGCGCTCGGTGACCGTCTCCTGCGCCGTCACGCCCTGCGAGCCCGGCGGATCGCCCGGCCACAGGGGCCGCACCTCGCTCGGCTCGGGAACGGCCGGCTTGCGGGCCGCGCTCGCCATGCTCGCGCTCGACAGGGCGGTGATCCCGGCCAGCAGGGCGAAGGCGCCCCGGCGGTTCAGTTGCGGCATGAGGTTTC
>JASGDR010000443.1:0-4678 GCA_047607095.1 Caulobacter sp. | reverse complement strand
CCGGCCATCCGGTGATGGAGTTCCTGCTCCAGCTGCACACCGACATGTTCCTGGGCCTGCCGGGGATGCTGTTCCTGGGGGCCATGGGGCTTCTGCTGGTGGTCGCCCTCGTCTCGGGCGTGGTGCTCTACGCGCCGTTCATGCGGCGACTGCCGTTCGGCACGGTGCGGGCCCGCAAGGCCGCGCGCACCCGCTGGCTCGACTACCACAACCTGCTGGGCGCGGCGGCGGCGGCCTGGGTGCTGGTGGTGGGCGCGACCGGCGTCGTCAACACCCTGGCCACGCCGATCCTGGCCTACTGGAAGGACACGGCGCTGAAGGAGCTGACCACCGCCTACGACAAGCCCGCCCCGGTCGGCGCGCGCAGCTCGCTGCAGGCCGCCGTCGAACGCGCCAGACAGGCCCTGCCGGGCAAGCAGCTGCAGTTCGTGGCCTTCCCCGGCAGCGCCTATTCGACCGACCACCACTACGCCGTCTTCTTCCACGGCGACACGCCGCTGACCGCCCACCTGACCACGCCCGCCCTGATCGACGCCCGCACCGGCGCCCTGGCGGCCGTCGCCCCGACGCCCTGGTACGTGGCGACCCTGTCGCTGTCGCAGCCGCTGCACTTCGGCGACTACGGCGGCCTGCCGCTGAAGATCCTGTGGGCGCTGCTCGACATCGCCACCATCGTGATCCTCGGCTCGGGCGTCTATCTGTGGCTGGTCAAGCGGGGGACTCTGAAATGAGCTGGGAAACGAGCCGGGCCTACCTTTCGCTGTGGCGGGTGTTCCGCATCCCGCTGGCCCTCGCCGTGCTCAGCCTGTTCGGCCTGGTCGCGGCCCTGCTCGACGACGGGGTCTGGGACTGGATCGGGGCCGCGGCCCTGGGCGCCTCGGTCGCGGTCACCGCCTGGGCGCTGGTCGCGCGACGGCGGTAGCCGAAGGGCGGGCGGGCCCGATAGGCTGGGCGCCATGAGACCGCCCTCGATCGCCGGCCTGACGGCCGTGCTGCTGCTGGCAGGCGCCGCCGCGCCGCTCTCGCCGCCCTATACGGTCGCCCCGGAGCTGTTCCAGCAGGGTCGGCCCGACCTCGGCCTGGCCCCGGCGCCGGGAGCGGAGACCTTCACCGTCTTCGCGCCGACCCAGGCGACCGACAAGTTCAGCAACGGCGTCGTGCTGATCGCCTTCAAGGGCCGCCTCTACGCCCAGTGGCAGAGCTCGGCCCGCGACGAGGACAGCGCCGACACCTGGGTCGCCTACAGCATGAGCGACGACGGCGAGCGATGGAGCCCGCCCGCCGTGCTGGCCCCGGCCGGGACCGGCGGCCTGATGCGCTCCAGCGGCGGCTGGTGGAGCGACGGCAAGACGCTGGTGGCCTACGCCAATGTCTGGCCCGAGGGCTTCCAGTCGGGCGCCGGCGGCTACGCCGAATACCGCACCAGCCGCGACGGCCGCGTCTGGAGCAAGCCCCGGCGGGTCATGGGCGAGGGCGGCCGGCCGGTCGAGGGGGTGATCGAGCAGGACCCGCGCCTGATCGACGGACGGGTGATGGGCGCCTTCCACCTGCGCCCGGGCATGATCGCCAAGCCGTTCTTCACCGACGACCCGCTGGGCGTCTCGGGCTGGACGCAGGGGCGGATGGAAAGCCTGCCGCGCGATGGATCGCAAGCCTCCCAGGGCGCCGCCGCCCCGCACGAAAAACGCCTCAGCCGCGAGATCGAGCCCAGCCTGTTCCGCCGCGCCGACGGCTGCGCGGTGATGGTGTTCCGCGACGAGGATCTGAGCTTCCGCCAGCTGGCCTCGGAAAGCTGCGACCGGGGGCGGACCTGGACCACCCCGGTCCTGACCGACATGCCCGACGCCCGCGCCAAGCAGAGCGCCGGCAACCTGCCGGACGGAACCGCCTATCTCGTCAACGCGCCCAACGCCGACCGCCCGCGCATCCCGCTGGCCGTGACCCTCGCCCCCGACGGCCGTCGCTTCGACCGCAGCCGGCGCCTGCGCGGCCAGGCCGACCTGCAACCCCTGAGGTTCGAAGGCAAGTACAAGCGGCCCGGCTATCACTACCCCAAGAGCGTGGTCTGGAACGGCGGGCTCTATGTCGGCTACGCCGCCAACAAGGAGGACGTGCAGGTGACGCGGGTTCCGGTGGCGGGGCTGACGGGGATCAATATAACTCCCTCAATACGGGAATAATTGACAAACTCGCCCCAAAAGACATCATCGCGGTGATGTCTTCTGCGGGGGCCGAAGCATGACAGACGCGCCTATTCGCTCGAAAGCCCGGCGCACGCCCCCGCCCGATCCGAAAGCCGATCTTGATCGCGAACTGGCGCGCAAGGCGCGGCTGGAAGCCGACCAGCTCGAAAGCAACCTCAGCCCCGACCACCGTCGATGGGAGAAGATCAAGGCGGCGGCCGGCGCCAGCAGCCTGCTCCTGGCGGGCCTTTCGCTGATCGGGGGTGGCGCGTCGATCGCAAGCTGGTTCATCGAGCAAGGCCGAAATCGGGAGCTGCGTGTCGAGGAACGGCTAGACCGGGCCCTGACGCAGCTTTCCGAGGCGCGGCCGGCCCAGCGGGTGGCGGCGGTCGGCTCGCTAGCCTCCTTCCTCGACCGCAGGGAAGAGGCCCGCAACACCCGGGTCGTCACCGCTGTGGCCAATGCGCTGTTCCTGGAAGACGACCAGATCGCCCGCAACCAGATGATCGCCTTCTTCGAGACCCTGCCGACGGGGATCAGCCGGCCCACCCTTGAGGCGGCGCTCTCGACCCTGGTCGTGAACAACCGCGGCCTCGTGCGCGACAAGACCGAGTGGCTGGAACCACCGGGCAACTGGTACGTCTACTCGTCGGAAGACACCCGGGGCCGCACGCTCGCCGCCTCCACCCAGTCGATCACTGCGCTGCTGCGGCGCGGGGCTCGGGTGTCGAACATGTCGAGCCTGTATCTCGTCTTGGTCGACTTCTCCGACCTGGACCTTTCTACAGTTTCGTTCGACGACACCCTGCTCAACTGGAGCAACTTTTCAAACGCCAAATTGAACAAAGCTTCTTTCATCGGAGCCAATCTCGACGCCACCAATTTCGAGAGAGCCGATCTCCGGGATGCGGACTTCCGCTACATTGAGACGTACCGACTCGGGCCACGGCGTTTTTCGTTCGTCAGCCTAAACCTCCCTAACCACAGTCCCAGAGGGCCCGACTTCGGATGCGCCGACATGCGGGGGGCCAAGTTCGCAGGATTTCCCACGGTCGACATATCTTCGGACCTCATCGACGAAGAAAAGGCCAGCGCTCGACTAGCCACGCCATCATTTCGTGGCGCGAATCTATCCGGCGCTGACTTTAGGGAGGTCGGCTTCTTTCGATACGCTTCCGACTATAGAAATTTTCTTTTTGCCATTAAATCCGAAAGCGGCAGCAAGAGACAGGATGACGAATATTACCTGAGCCACGGCCAGATACTTGACGCCCCTCCGACCGAATACGATCCGACGATCTACAAACGGTCTATAGCCGACATCCAATCCATGTTCGCGGAGAGTACGATCAGCGGCGCGAAAATCCCCAAGGCCCTTTCCAAGCTTGGTCTTCAATCCGCCAAGACCAGCACGTCGCTCCAGCTGATATGCGAGCCCCGCGCGCCCTGGTGACGGCCACGTCTCAGAGCCTCCCGCCCATCGCCCCGCACTCTTCATGCCTGAAGCAGGTCACGAAGTGGTCGTTGACCATGCCGACGGCCTGCATGAAGGCGTAGACGATCACCGGGCCGCAGAACTTGAAGCCCTTGGCCTTCAGGGCCTTGGCCATCTCGACGGCCAGCGGGGTCTGGGCCGGGACGTCGCCCATGCCGGTCCAGACGTTCTGGATCGGGGCGCCGCCGACGATCCCCCACAGGAACTGCGAGAAGTCCTCGCCGCGGTCGCGCATGTCGAGATAGATCCGCGCGCCGTTGATGGCCGCGTCGATCTTGGCGTTGGAGCGGATGATGCCGGCGTCGGCCATCAGCCGGGCGCGGTCTTCCTCGCCGAAGCGGGCGACGATCTCGGGGTCGAAATTGGCGAAGGCGGCGCGGAAGGCCTCGCGCTTTCGCAGGATGGTGATCCACGACAGCCCGGCCTGGAAGCCGTCGAGCACCAGCTTCTCCCACAGGGCGCGGCTGTCGTACTCGGGCACGCCCCACTCGGTGTCGTGATAGGCCTCGTACAGCGGGTCGCCGTTCATGCCCCGCCAGGTGCAGCGATGGATTTCCGTCATGCCGCGACGCTAGCAGAACCGCGATCGAAAACCAGAACTTTTGCAGAACACGTGCGAAGCCGGGGCGAAAACGATCGTCTCGCGCGTTGAACCGGCATCGAGGAACGCCAACGACAAGGAGAAGCCGCCCATGCGCCGCTTCCGAACCCTGGCCATGCTGGCTTTGGCCACCGCCGCCCTGGCCACGACCGCCGCCCCCGCCCTGGCCCAGCGTCACGACCGCGACGACAATCCGCCCGGACCGCGCGGCGGCCCCGGCACCAACTGGGAGAACCCGCCCGGCTGGCGCGGCGGCCCCGGCGCCTCGCCCGACCGCCGCTACTACCGCTGGCAGGGCAAGAAGCTGCGCTTCGACTATCGCCGCGGCTACTACTACAACCCGCGCTTCGGCTACTGGCACCCGACCTACGGCTGGTGGAACCAGGCGCGCCGCTGCTG
>JASGDR010000442.1:0-3637 GCA_047607095.1 Caulobacter sp. | reverse complement strand
CGACGACGCTGGCGTTCGAGGCCAATGGCGTGACCGACAACCCGCTGGTCTTCACTGACACCGGCGAGGCGCTGTCCGGCGGGAACTTCCACGCCGAGCCCGTGGCCTCGTCCGCTTCCGGGAAGATCAGCGGGTTGTCGGAGACGCCGTTGGCCTCGGTGGCCAGGGTGGCGGCGGCCTGGCGCAGCACGTCCAGCGCCGCGCCCATCACCTGCGGCTGGCAGCGCAGGCAGTAGGGGTCCTGCACGCGTTCGTCTTCCTTCAGGTGCGAGGCGCGGATGGCGGAAGCGGCCATCAGGGCGCGCAGGGCCGCGGCGGTCTCGATCTGACCGGCGTGGCGGCGCAGCTGGTGGATGCGCGGATCGAACGGCGTGTCCGAGCCCTTGGCCGCCTCGGTCGACAGCGCGCCGGCGACCAGGGCCGACTGGAACAGCACCTCGGCCTCGAACAGGCCTGCCAGGGCGTTGGCGGTCGAGAACTGGGTGCCGTTCAGCAGGGCCAGGCCTTCCTTGGGACCCAGCTCCACGGGGGCGAGGCCGGCGCGGGCCAGGGCCTCGGCGGCCGGCTTGCGCACGCCGCCGACGTCGATCTCGCCGACGCCGATCATGGTCGCGGCCATGTGGGACAGCGGCGCGAGGTCGCCCGAGGCGCCGACCGAGCCCTGGCTCGGCACCACCGGCGTCAGGCCCAGCGCCAGCATGGCCTCGAGCAGCTTCACGGTCTCGACCCGCACGCCCGAGGCGCCTTGCGCCAGGCTGGCCAGCTTCAGGGCCATCATCAGGCGGATCACCGAAACCGGCGAGGGCTCGCCCGTGCCGGCGGCGTGGGACAGCACGATGTTCCGCTGCAGCGTCGCCAGGTCCTCGTCGCCGATGCGCACGCTGGCCAGTTTCCCGAAGCCCGTATTGATGCCGTAGACCGGCTCGCCCTTGGCCAGGATGCGGGTCACCGCCGCCGCGCTTTCCGCGATCACCGGCCAGGCGCCGTCCGAGAGGCGCGCGGCCGCGCCGCGATAGACGGACTTCCACTGGGCGAGGGTCACCTCGCCGGGGTGCAGGACTTCAGTATTCACGAAACGGCGCTCCAGACGCGCGCATGGAGCGGATTGAAGCCCATGCGGTAGACAAGTTCGGCGGGACGCTCGACGTCCCAGATGGCGAGGTCGCAGGCCTTGCCGGCCTCCAGCGTCCCCCGGTCGGCCAGCACGCCCAGCGCCCGGGCCGCCTCGCGGGTGACGCCGGCCAGGCACTCGTCCACCGTCAGGCGGAACAGGGTGGCGGCCATGTTCATGGTCAGCAGCAGGCTGGTCAGCGGCGAGGTGCCGGGGTTGCAGTCGGTCGCGAGCGCCAAGGGAACGCCGGCCGCGCGCAGGGCCTCGATCGGCGGCGGCTTCGTCTCGCGCACGAAGTAGTAGGCGCCGGGCAGCAGCACCGCCGTCGTGCCCGCCTTGGCCATGGCCGCGATCCCGGCCTCGTCCAGATGTTCGAGGTGATCGGCCGACAGCGCGCCGAACTCGGCGGCCAGGGCCGCGCCGGAAAGGTTCGACAGCTGTTCGGCGTGCAGCTTCACCGGCAGGCCGTGGGCGCGGGCGGTCTCGAACACCCGGCGGATCTGGGCGGAGGAAAAGCCGATGCCCTCGCAGAAGCCGTCCACGGCGTCGGCCAAGCCTTCTCCCCCGAATTCAGGGGCGGCGACGGCGGGGATCATCTGGCGGCAGACGAGGTCGATATAGCCGTCGGCGTCGCCCTTGAATTCGGGCGGCAGGGCGTGGGCGCCGAGGAAGGTGGTCTTCACCGACACCGGCCGGGCCTCGGCCAGGGCGCGGGCGGCGCGCAGGCTCTTCAGCTCGTGTTCCAGCGACAGGCCGTAGCCGGACTTGACCTCGATGGTCGTCAGGCCCTCGGCGATCAGGGCGTCCAGGCGCGGCAGGGCGGCGGCGACCAGTTCGCTTTCGCTGGCCTCGCGGGTGGCCTTCATGGTCGAGACGATGCCGCCGCCGGCCCGGGCGATCTCTTCGTAGCTGGCGCCGGCCAGCCGCAGTTCGAACTCGTGGGCGCGGTCGCCGCCGAAGATCAGGTGCGTGTGCGGGTCGATCAGACCGGGCGTGATCCAGCGGCCTTCGCAGTCGATGGTCTCGGCCGCCTCGAAGGCGGGGGCGTCGGAGGCGGGGCCGACATGGACGATGCGGCCGTCCCAGGCGGCGATCACGCCGTCCTCGATCACGCCCAGGCCGGGCGCGGTTTCGGCGAGGGTCGCAAGCCGGGCCTTGATCCAAACCCGATCGCACCGCATCGCCAACGCCTCCGAGCCGCTTCGAGTCGTTTCCCGCGACCCTTGCGGCCCGGTTCAATATGTATAGACATATTCGCGAGCGACGAGGATTGTCCAGTGACCGACGCCGAGAATCTTGAAGCCCCCGAACCGGCGTCCGAGGAGACCCCGGAGGAGGCGCGCGTCGAGGTCGCGAGCGAGCCGGCTCCCGTCGAGGCTCCGAAACCCGAAGCTCCGAAAGACGTCGTCGTCTGGTGCGAGAGCGCCCTGCTGGCCGACGGCTGGGCGAAAGGCGTGCGCCTGACCCTTTCCGAGGGCCGCATCGCCCGCATCGACACCGACGTCGTCGCCGGAAGCGAGCCCCGCCTGGGCGCGGCCCTGCCGGGCATGCCCAACCTGCACAGTCACGCTTTCCAGCGGGCCATGGCGGGCCTGACCGAGGCGCGCGGCGAGGGGAGCGATAGCTTCTGGACCTGGCGCGAGCTGATGTACCGCTTCGTCGAGCGGCTCGACCCGGACGCCCTGCAGGCGATCGCGGCCATGGGCCAGGTCGAGATGCTGGAAAGCGGCTTCACCCGCGTCGGCGAGTTCCACTACCTGCACCATGATCGTGACGGCGCGGCCTTCGACAACCCGGCCGAGATGGGCGCGCGGATCGCGGCGGCGGCCGAGGAGACGGGCATCGGCCTGACCCTGCTGCCCGTGTTCTACGCCCACGCCGGTTTCGGCGGCGCCGCGCCGGGCGAGGGCCAGAAGCGCTTCGTCACCGACGTCGACGGCTACGCCCGTCTCGTGGAGGCCAGCCGGGCCGCGGTCGCGGGCCTTTCCGAGGCGGTGGTCGGGATCGCGCCGCACAGCCTGCGCGCCGTGACGGCCGAGGAACTGGCCGCGATCACGCCGCTGGCGGCGGGCGGCCCGATCCACATCCACATCGCCGAGCAGACCAA
Source organism: Caulobacter sp. (assembly GCA_047607095.1). Taxonomy (GTDB): domain Bacteria; phylum Pseudomonadota; class Alphaproteobacteria; order Caulobacterales; family Caulobacteraceae; genus Caulobacter. The sequence continues at coordinate 419 of JASGDR010000442.1, read as the reverse complement.
GGAGGTCGACGACTGCCTGGCGGCCACGGGGCAGCGCCCGGTGCGCTGGCTGATGAACCACGCCGACGTCGGCAAGCAGTGGTGCCTGGTTCACGCCACCCACATGAACGCGGTCGAGACCGAGCGCCTGGCCAAGAGCGGCGCTGTGGCCGGCCTCTGCCCGATCACCGAGGCCAATCTCGGCGACGGCGTCTTTCCGGCTCACGACTACCAGGCCGCCGGCGGCGCCTTCGGGATCGGGTCGGACAGCAACGTGCTGATCGACGCGGCCGAGGAGCTGCGGGTGCTGGAATATTCCCAGCGCCTGACCCGCCGGGCCCGCAACGTGCTGGCCGGCGGTCCCAAGCGTTCGACCGGCGGCGAGCTGTGGCGCGCGGCCGTGGCGGGCGGGAGCCAGGCCCTGGGCGTGGGGCGTCCGG
>JASGDR010000441.1:0-8042 GCA_047607095.1 Caulobacter sp. | reverse complement strand
GGCTTCGAGACCCGGGCCCTGCCGGACGCCCGCTCCCTGGCCGCCGACCTGGACGAGCGCACCGGCGTCATCCTGATTACCGAGGAAGCCCTGCAGGGCGACCTGGCCCCGCTGCGCGGCGCCCTGGCGGCCCAGCCGGCGTGGTCGGACACGCCGTTCATTCTGCTGGTCTCGCGCAACGCCTATCGCCCCCGGGCGGGTGAAATGGCCAGGCTGGCCCTGGCCGATCTGACGACGAACCTGATCGTGCTGGAGCGTCCCTTGAGTTCGCTGTCGCTGGTCAGCGCGGTCGACACCGCTCTGCGGGCGCGACGTCGGCAGTTCGACCTCCGCGACCGCCTGCGCGAACTCGACGAGAGCCGAGCCGCCCTGGCCGCCAGCGAGGCCGAGGTCCGCCTCATCGCCGACTCCCTGCCCGTCCTGATCGGCTTCATCGACAGGTCGCTGACCTATCGCTTCGCCAACAAGGCCTATGCCGATTGGTTCTACCGCGATCCGGCCGAGGTGGTCGGTCGTCCGGTCGCCGAGGTGGTCGGCGCCGAGGGGATGGAAGCACGCCTGCCGGCGATGGTGCGGGCGCTGGCCGGCGAGCCGGCGCACCTGACCCTCGCCTGGCCGCACGCCGACGGGCGTCGGCGCGACGCCGACATCCGCTACCTGCCCCGCCGCGGGCCCGATGGCGAGATCGACGGCTTCCACGTGTTCGTCGCCGACGTCACCGAGCATGTCCAGGGCGAGGAACTGCTGCGTCAGACCGCCCAGGCGCTGGAATACCGGGTGCGCGAGCGGACGGCGGCGCTCGAAGCCGAGATGGAGCGGCGCGCCGACGCCGAGGCCGCCCTGCGCCAGAGCCAGAAGATGGAGGCCGTCGGCCAGCTGACCGGCGGCATCGCCCACGACTTCAACAACATGCTGACCGGCGTCATCGGGGCGCTGGACATGGTCAAGCGCAAGCGCGCCTCCGGCCGCGACGGCGACACCGATCGCTATCTGGAGACGGCGCTGGCCTCGGCCCATCGCGCCGCGGGCCTGACCCACCGGCTGCTGGCCTTCTCGCGCCGCCAGTCGCTCGACCCGCACGCGCTCGACGTCAACACCCTGGTCTCGTCGCTGGAGGAACTGATCCAGCGCACCGTCACCGAGCAGATCGCCGTCCAGATCGACCTGGGCGCCGCCGAGGCCGCCGTCGCCGACGCCAACCAGCTGGAAAGCGCGATCCTCAACCTGGCCATCAACGCCCGCGACGCCATGCCCGACGGCGGCCGCCTGACCCTCTCGACCTCGGTGGTCGAGCTGGACCAGGGCGCGGCCGGACCGGACGGGCGGCCCGGACGCTATGTCGTGGTCGCCGTGGCCGACACCGGCGTCGGCATGCCGCCCGAGGTGCTGGACAAGGTGTTCGACCCGTTCTTCACCACCAAGCCGATCGGCCAGGGCACGGGCCTTGGCCTGTCGATGGTCTACGGCTTCGCCCGGCAGAGCGGCGGATCGGTTCGGATCCAGAGCCGCGTCGGCGAAGGCTCCTCCGTGAAGATCTACCTGCCGATCGCCGACCGGGCCGTCGACCCGATCGCCAACGACCGGCTCACGCCCCTCTCCCGCGGCGCGGGGCAGACGGTGCTGCTGGTCGAGGACGAAAGCGCGGTCCGTCTGCTGGTGCGCGAAGTGCTGGAGGATCTGGGCTATCGCGCCATCGAGGCCTCCGATCCGCAATCGGCCATCGCCATCCTGAACTCCCCCGGCTCACTGGACCTGCTGATCTCCGACGTGGGGCTGCCGGGCATGAACGGTCGCCAGCTGGCGGAACTGGCGCGCGACGGCCGGCCCGACCTGCCGATCCTGTTCATCACCGGCTACGCCGAGAACGCGGCGATCCGAGCGGGCTTTCTCGGCTCGAACATGGCGATGATCGGCAAGCCCTTCGCCCTGGACGCGCTGGCGGCCAAGATCAGCGAAATGATGCCGGCCGCCGCCGGCGAACAGACCGGCTAATCCCCCGAAATCTCCGCGCGCCCGCTTGAGCGCGGCCGCTCCGCCCCCTAGCCTCCGCGCGCCTGCTCGGAGCCCGCCATGCGCATCGCCACCTGGAACGTCAATTCGGTCAACGCTCGCCTGGAGAACGTCCTGGCCTGGTTCGAGGCCGAAGCGCCCGACGTCGCGGTGCTGCAGGAGATCAAGTGCGTCGACGAGAAGTTCCCGGCCGAGGCGTTCGAGCGCCTGGGCTACAACGTCGTCGTCCACGGCCAGAAGACCTACAACGGCGTCGCCCTGCTCTCGAAGCATCCCGTGGAGGACGTGCGCAAAGGCCTGCCGCTGCTCGACGGCGACGCCGAGGACGAGCAGGCGCGCTATGTCGAAGCCGTGATCTCGGGCCCCAAGCCCGTGCGGGTGATCGGCATCTACCTGCCCAACGGCAACCCGATCGGCACCGAGAAGTTCGCCTACAAGCTGTCGTGGATGCGCCGCCTGCACGAACACGCCAAGGGCCTGCTCGCCTTCGAGGAGCCGCTGGTCATCGCCGGCGACTACAACGTCATTCCCGAGGCCGAGGACGTGGCCAATCCCGAGGCCTGGGCGGGCGACGCCCTGTTCCAGCCCGAAAGCCGCGCGGCCTTCCGGGCCTTGAAGAACCTCGGCTTCACCGACGCCTACATGCAGGCGGACGGCGCGCCGGGCGGCTACACCTTCTGGGACTATCAGGCCGGCGCCTGGCCTCGGAACCTGGGCATCCGCATCGACCACCTGCTGCTGTCGCCCCAGGCGGCCGACCGCCTGGAAAGCGTCGCCATCCACCGCGACGAGCGCGACAAGGAAAAGCCCTCGGACCACGTGCCGGTGGTCGCCAAGCTGGCGCTGTGACCACGCCCTCTCCGCGGTATCGGGCGCCCCTGTCGCGAATCCGCGAACGCCGCTAGCCTCCGTGCCATGAGCGAGTTCTGGCGCCTCCTTGTGCTCGTCGCCATCGCCGGTTCGGCCGTGACCTTCATGGGCAGCGCGGCCATCTGGTTCATGGACGAAGAGCGTCGCATCCGTCGCGCCCTCCGCCATGTGCTGAAGGGCGAACCCGAGACCGTCATCATCGCCCACGGCCGGGGCAAGGGCGCGGGCTTCTCGTTCGACACCAACACCGCCGCCGTCGCCTGGGACAACGGCGCCTGGTGCCTGCTGTACCGCATCGACGAACTGATGGGCGCCGAGCTTTCGGTCGACAACCAGGTGATCGGCCGGGTGTTCCGCGGCGAACAGCGCCGAGCCATCGACCAGATCGTGCAGCAGGCCGGGCGCGTCTGCCTGCGGCTGATCTTCGACGACCCGCGCCATCCCGACTTCGAACTGGACCTGTGGCTCGAGGGCGACCAGCAGCAGCGCCAGAGCCGCTCGCCGGCCCTGGCGATCCAGGAAGCCAACCGCTGGCTGGCCCGGGCCGAGGCCATCGTCCGTCGCCCCCTGGCCCCGCGCGGCCCCCCGCCTTCCGCCGCCAAGGCCGCCGAACCCGAGATCGCCCGCCGTCACGCCCCGGCCGAGACCTTCGAGAAGCCCAAGCCCTACCGCCCGGCGCGCGAGGCGGTGACGACGGGAGCGACGGCCGCAGTGGCCACCGCGCCCCTGTTCGAGGAAATCGACGACGGCCCCGACGCCGCCGACCCGCCCTGGTCGGACCCCGAGGCGCCGATCCACGCCTGGGCCGACGACGGCGACACCGCCGACGAGCCGGCCTACATGCCCCCCGAGCGTCCGTACAAGCCGGTGTCCAAGGCTTCGCGCGAAGCCAGGGGCGACCAGGACGAACTGCCCTTCGACCTCGACGACGAGGACTGAGTTCTCCCGCCAGGGTTGCGCGCCGGTTCAACCTGCGTCACGCTGGAAGCGTCCGTGGGAGACGCGTCATGATCCGCCTCGCCGTTCTCGCCCTGCCCCTGCTGCTGGCCGCCGCGCCTAATCTCGCCGCCGCCGAGGCCCCGCCGACGCCCGTCCGGCTGGTGCTGAACGCCGCCGATCTGGACGGCGACGGCGTGGTCAGTCGCGAAGAGGCGGCCCTGCGGCTGGCGGCGGGAACTGCCGAGGAGCTTCCCGCCGCCGCCCAGCCGGCCTCGCCCGACAAGCGCCTGCCGGTCAGGATCGTCCCTCCCCAGGAGCGTGACGAGAGCGGCTTCCCCGCCCTGGCGATGAAGCGCCGCTTCGTCCAGGCCAGCGAGTTCGAACAGGCCCTCGAATATCGCTTCCAGGAAGAGCTGAAGGAGCGTCGCAAGTCTCGGTAATCGCTTACCCCGGATCCGGCGCGCCGCATTCTTCCAAATTTCGCCCCTTTTTTGCCATTGCTACTTTCACGTAGTTGCGAGCCAATCTCAACGCTCGTATGACCCGCGCCCTAATTGCGATTGATACGCACAAGCGTGAGTACGGGGCGAATGATGAAGCAAGCGATGTTGACCACTGCGGCGATGGCCGTGGCGCTGGGCGCGGCCGGACAGGCCTGGAGCCAGGACGAACAGGCCGAGCGCCTCCCCAAGGTCAGCATCGAGGCGACGACCGCCCAGCCGCCGGCCAAGGCCTACGAGGCCGCCGACCCGGTCGACTCGGGCACCTCGAAGATCAGCCGCCGCGCCCTCGAAGACCGCACGCCCGGCAACGGCGACGTCATCGAGACCCTGAAGATCCTGCCCTACGCCAATTTCGACGCCGACCAGGGCCTGGCCACGCAGGCCAGCATCCAGGATCTTCGTCCGGCCAACGTCTCGATCTCGGGCGGCCAGTACTACGACAACTACTTCTCGATCGACGGCATCGGCGTGAACAGCCGCCTGAACGTGGTCGACCTGTCCAGCAACGCCCAGAACTACAACGAGACGGCCGGCGGCAGCGCCCAATCGATCTGGCTCGACAGCAACCTGATCGACAGCCTGACCGTCCGCGACAGCAACATCTCGGCCCAGTACAGCGGGTTCACCGGCGGCCTCGTGCAGATCGAAACCCGCCAGCCGGCCCACGTGTTCGGCGGCTCGGTCACCTTCGGCTGCACCAACGACAGCCTGACCTCGTTCAAGATCCCCAACGCCACCCGCGACGCCCTCGGCTCCAGCGTGCCGGCGCACCCGAACTACGAGAAGTGCAAGATCAACGCGACGGTCGACCTGCCGATCAACGAGAAGCTCCGGGTCCTGCTCGGCGCCGGCCGGCAGGAAACCGAGATGACCTACTATCGCGCCGCGGCCTACGGCGGCGAGGCGTTCGGCCTGAAGAGCCGCAGCGACAACGTGCTGGCCAAGGTCGAGGCCGACCTCGCGCCCGACCTCGTGCTGCGCGGCCAGGTGATCTACAGCCCCTACACCAGCGAGAACTCGGCCAACAACGCGCGCAACGCCGTCATGAAGCAGAAGGGCGGCGGCCTGACCGGCAAGCTGGAACTGGCCGGCAAGCGCGACGAGGCCAACTGGTCGATCGCCGCCACCTACGCCAAGGCCGAGAGCGGCCGCAAAGCCCCCAGCCCGAACTTCTCGTGGTCGTCGTCCTCGACCTACGCCGACTGGTGCTCGAACACCAACTGCACCGAGGGCAGCTTCGGCAACCTCGACCAGTGGCAGGAAGACATCGGCCTGCAGGCGCGCTGGAGCCAGCCCCTGCTGGGCGGCGAGCTGCGCGTCGGCGCCGACTACGGCCACGTCAAGGCCCACAAGAGCCGCCCGCAGGACGACTACGCCTACAGCCAGGGCACGGTCAGCAGCCTGGTCTCGTGCGCCACCGGCGACGTGGCCTGCAAGGACGGCGACATCGTCCTGACCAGCGCCATCTATTATGCGGCCTACACCGCCGAAGCGAGCCTCGACGCCGTCTCGGCCTTCGCCGAGTACGAGATCGGCCGCGGCCCGCTGACCGTGCGCGCCGGCCTGCGCTACGACCACGAGAGCCTGCTCGACAACCACAGCTTCGCCCCGCGCCTGTCGGTGGTCTACGAACTGCCGTGGGAAGTCACCGCCACCGTCGGCGCCAACCGCTACTACTCGCGCGACTTCCTGGGCTACGCGATCAAGTCGCAGTACCCGGGCACCAAGGTCTATCGCCGCACCACCTCGACGGTGAACGGCCAGCTGGTGGCCGGCGACTGGTATCTCTACTCGCACTCGGTGACGGCCGGCGTGGCGGGCACCGGCGTCAAGACGCCCTATTCGGACGAACTGACCTTCGCCCTGTCCAAGCCGGTGTTCGGCGGCGTCGCCCGCCTGAAGGGCGTGGCCCGCGAGGCCCGCGACCAGTTCACCGCCGGCGTCGTCACGGTCGAAAGCTACGTCCGCGAGACCAACAGCCAGACCTACACCTACAACACCACCCACCTGGGCAACGAGGGCGAGACCTCGTACCGCGGGATCTCGGCCGAATGGAGCCGCAGCTTCGGCCGCCACACCGTGGCCCTGAACGGCTCGTGGTCGAAGACCGAGGACAACCTCAGCGACAACTACTACGAGGATCCGGCCGACGAGACCGAGTACGCCGACGAGCTCATCTACTACAAGGGCGAGGTTCGCAACCTGCTGGGCGTGCTGGCCGAGAACCAGCGCCTGAACTACGCCGCCCCGGGCCTGGCCAACGCCGACTGGAGCGCCGAGTGGTGGAACGGCCGCATCCGCACCAACCTGAACGCCCGCTGGCGCTCGGGCTTCGACCAGATCGAGGAGACGGGCTCCTACCAGACCGTCGACAGCGTGCGCTACGCGGTGTGGGACGTGGTCCGCTACAAGTCGCAGACGACGTTCAACGCCAACATCCAGGCGCTGATCGCCAAGACCTCGTACGGCGAGGCCCGCCTGGACCTGCGGGTCACCAACCTGTTCGACACCCTGCCGCAGACGGTCACGGCCTCGTCGACCAGCCAGCCCTACAAGCTTGGCCGGTCGTTCTGGGTGGGGATGAGCTACAAGTTCTAGAATGAAGCGCGCGGCGAATCTCCTGCTCCTGCTGGGAACGGCGGCGGCCCTGATCGGGCTGGCGCCGCTTCCCGACGCGAACGCGGTTCGCCGCGCCGCCTTCTCGGGCAAGCCCGAGACCTGGCCGGCCCCGACCCTGCTGCCCGGGGCCTCGTTCACCCCGTTCGGCGCCCTGCCCGCGCCGGTCGCCCCGGCCGACAACCCGCAGACGCCCGAAAAGGCCGCCCTCGGCCAGAAGCTGTTCGAAGACCCCGGGCTTTCGGGTTCGGGCCAGATCGCCTGCGCCTCGTGCCACAACGCCGAACTGGCCTTCGGCGACGGGGTGAAGACCTCGTTCGGCCACGACCGCCAGCGCGGCCGCCGCAACGCCCCCACCCTGACCGTCGTCGCCTGGCGCACGCCGCTGTTCTGGGACGGCCGGGCCGCCAGCCTGGAGACCCAGGCCCTGGGTCCGATCGTGGACCACAAGGAAATGGCCGCCGATCCGCGCGAGATCGAGCGTCGCCTGAACGCCGACCCGGACTATCGCAAGGCCTTCGCCGTCGCCTTCGGCGCCAGGCGCGTCACCGCCCAGGACGCCGCCAAGGCCCTGGCCGCCTACCAGCGCACGCTCAAGCCCCGCAGCAGCAAGTGGGACCGGGTGCTCAGCCTCGGCGGCCGGGTGCTGAGCGACCAGGAGCTGCAGGGCCTGGAGCTGTTCCAGGGCAAGGCCGGCTGCGCCAACTGCCACAACGGCCCGCTGCTGTCGGACGGCAAGTTCCACAACATCGGCCTCAGCTTCTACGGCCGCAAGCTGCAGGACCTGGGCCGCTACGAGGTCAGCGGCGACCCGGCCGACGTCGGCGCCTTCCTGACCCCGTCGCTGCGCGGGATCTCCCGCACCGGCCCCTACATGCACAACGGCATCTTCCCGACGCTGGAAGGCACGGTGAACTTCTACAACGAAGGCGGCGCCCGCCCCCGCCCCAAGCCCGAACAGGCCGGCGACCGCCTGTTCCCGACCACGACCCCGCTGCTGAAGCCGCTCGGCCTGACGCGCGAGGAAAAGGCCGCGCTGGTGGCGTTCCTGGAGACGCTTTGACCGCCTAGCGGCGGTCCCCCTCCGGCCCTCCGGGCCACCTC
>JASGDR010000440.1:0-4062 GCA_047607095.1 Caulobacter sp. | reverse complement strand
GCCCTGAAGAAGGGCGAGCTGAAGTTCGTGCTGGAGGGCGAGCGCCTGCATGGCGGCTGGGTGCTGGTGCGGATGAGCCGCGACCGCAACGCCAGGGACGGAAAGGCCAAGCGCGCCAACTGGCTGCTGATCAAGCACCAGGACGAGGCCGCGCGTCCGGGAAAGGGGGAGGCCGTGCTCAAGGAGGACCGCTCGATCGCTTCGGGGCGGAGCATGGCCGACATCGCGGCGGGCAAGGGCGGGTCGCCCAAGCCGTTCATCCTGAAGGCCAAGGGCGTGGCCGACGCGGTCTGGAAGACCGCTCCGGAGGCGAAGGCCATGCCGCGTTTCGTCGAGCCGCAGCTGTGCAGGTCGGTGGAGCGGCCGCCGACGGGCCCGGGCTGGGCGCACGAGATCAAGTTCGACGGCTACCGCCTGCAATTGCGCGTCGAGGACGGCGAGGCGAGCTTGCGCACCCGCAAGGGCCTGGACTGGACCGACAGGTTCGCGGGGATCGCGAAGGCCGCCGCCGATCTGCCCGACGCGATCATCGACGGCGAGGCCGTCGTGCTGGACGAGGCCGGCCAGCCCGATTTCGCGGCCTTGCAGGCGGCTCTGGCCGAGGGCGGGGAGGGCGAGATCATCTTCTTCGCCTTCGACCTGCTGTTCGCCGAGGGAGAGGATGTGCGGTCCCTGCCGCTGCGCGAGCGCAAGGCGCGGCTGAAGGCGCTGCTGGGCGAGGCCGAACCGAGGCTGCGCTATGTCGACCACTTCGAGACGGCGGGCGATGCGGTGCTGCTGTCGGCCTGCAGGCTGGAGCTGGAGGGGATCGTCTCCAAGCGGCTCGACGCCGCCTATCGCTCGGGTCGCGGCGAAACCTGGACCAAGGCCAAGTGCCGGGCCGGCCACGAGGTGGTGATCGGCGGCTGGACGACGACGGGTTCGGCCTTCCGCTCGCTGATCGCCGGGGTGATGCGCGACGGCGAACTGGTGCATGTCGGCCGCATCGGCACGGGCTTCGGCAAGGACAAGGTCGCCAAACTGCTGCCCAAGCTGAAGGCCCTGGAGACCGACCGCTCGCCGTTCCGAGGCAAGGGCGCCCCCAGGGGCGCGGCCGACATCCACTGGGTGAAGCCTGAGTTGGTGGCCGAGATCGAATATGCCGGCTTCACCGGCGAGGGCGCGATCCGCCAGGCCGCCTTCAAGGGCCTGCGCGAGGACAAGCCGGCCGCCGAGGTCGAGGCCGACGCCGTTCCGGCGGCGAAGGCGCGGCTGGCCCGGCCGCGACCGGCGGGCAAGTCCGACGGCGTCGTGCTGGGCGTGACGATCTCCAAGCCCGACAAGCCCCTATGGCCCGATGCGGGCGACGGCGAGCCGGGGACGAAGCTGGATCTCGCCCGCTATTACGCCGCCGTCGGCGCGTGGATGCTGCCGCATGTCCAGGGCCGCCCGGCCTCGGTGATCCGCGTCCCCGACGGGATCGACGGCGAGACCTTCTTCCAGCGCCACGCCATGCGCGGCATGTCTTCGCTGATCGAGACCGTGAAGGTGGCCGGCGACCGCCAGCCCTACATCAGGTTCGACCGCGTCGAGGCCCTGGTCGCCGCCGCCCAGATCGCCGCCGTCGAGATCCATCCGTGGAACTGCCGGCCCGGCGATCCCGAGGTCGCCGGCCGCCTCGTCTTCGACCTGGACCCCGCGCCCGACGTTGGGTTCGAGGCGGTGATCGCGGCGGCGCGCGAGATGCGCGACCGGCTGGAGGAACTGGGCCTGACGAGCTTCTGCAAGACCACCGGCGGCAAGGGCCTGCACGTGGTGACGCCGCTGTCCGACAAGGTTCCGTGGGACCAGGCCAAGGCCTTCGCCCGCGAGGTCTGCGCCCGCATGGCCGCCGACGATCCGGACAGCTACCTGATCACCATGAGCAAGAAGGCCCGAGCGGGCAGGATCTTCCTCGACTACCTGCGCAACGATCGCACCAGCACGGCGGTCGCTCCGCTGTCGGCGCGGGCGCGTCCGGGGGCGACGGTGTCGATGCCGCTGAACTGGACGCAGGTGAGGGCGGGTCTCGACCCCGCGCGGTTCACGATCCGCACCGCACCGGGGCTTATCGCCAAGAGCACGGCCTGGGCGGACTATGCGGAGGCGGAAAGGCCGCTGAAGGCGGCGATCAAGCGATTGGGGTGAGGACTTGCTCCTCCATCCCCGTCATGACACCACCACCCGGTGACGCTTGCCACCACCCGGGACGAAGGACGATTCACCGCGCTGGACGGACTGCGCGGCGTCGCGGCGCTGGGCGTGCTGCTCTATCATATCGCCGACTGGTCGGGCCGCCGGGGCCATTTCGCGCACGGCTACCTGGCCGTCGATTTCTTCTTCTGTCTCAGCGGCTTCGTGCTGGCCCACGCCTTCGAGCGGCGGGAGATCGGTTTCTGGAACTATCTCGTCGCCCGCTGGGTGCGGGTCTGGCCGATGCTGGCGATCGCCACCGTGGCGGGCGTGTTGCTGACCGGACGGCCGGGCCTGGAGACGGCGGTCGATTTTCTCAAGGGCCTGCTGCTGATCCCCAAGTTCGCGCCGATGGAGGCGGGGACCTTTCCGTCGCTGTTCCCCTACAATCCGCTGGCCTGGTCGCTGTGCCTGGAGGTGCTGGTCAGCCTGGCCTGGTTCCCGCTGCGCCGCGCGCCCGACATGGCCGTCGTGATGTTCATCCTGCTGTCGGGCGCGGCCCTGCTGTTCGTCGCCGTCGGCATGGGCGGGCTGCAGACCGGCTGGGACCAGGCGACCTTCGGCCTGGGCGTCCTGCGCGCGGCGTTCCCGTTCGCCATCGGCTGGATGTGCTGGCGTCACCGAGGAAGCTTTTCCGCCCGCAAGGCGTGGCTGCCGGCGGCTCTTCTGCTGTTCGTGCTGGTGCTGCCCGTGTGGCCGGGCCGCGTGGTCAACGGCCTCTACGACTTCGCCTGCTCGACCTTGCTCTTTCCGACCCTGGTGCTGCTGGGGGCTTTCGACCCCGGCGGCCGGCTGGCGCGGTGGTGCGAGCGGCTGGGCGGGGTGTCGTACCCGCTGTACGCCCTGCACTGGGCGTTCTGGTACGTGATGATCTCGATCTATCCGGACGGCTGGAAGCGCGACCTGCCGCTGTGGTTCTGCGTGCTGGCCTTCTTCGTGCTGCCCGCCGCCTCATGGGCGGCCTGGCGCTGGGTGGAAACGCCTCTGCGCGTCTGGCTGAAGCGCGCGACGCACGCGCTTTGAAGAAAAATCGTCGTTGTTCGGTGTGCCTCGGGCCAGGATGTGCGTCATGCACTCCGGGGAAACCTGTCGAGGCGGACCGTGCGGCCGAAAAGCGAACATGACCTGGGGAGCCTGGATCGGCGCTATCGCCCGGCGCTGATGGCGTTCTTCATGCGCCGCGCCGCCAGCCACAGCGACGCCGAGGACATGACCCAGGAGCTGTTCGCCAAGCTGGCCCTGACCCAGGCGGGCCGGAGCATGGACAACGCCGACGCCTACATCTTCCAGATGGCCGCCAACCTGCTGCGCGACCGGGCTCGGCGCGAGCGGGTGAGGTCGAGCTACAGCGCCGCCCTCCGCGCGGCCGAGCCGGTCGATCTGGAGCCGTTGGATCCGGCCCGCGTGCTGATGGGGCGCGAGCGGCTGGGCGAGGTGTCCGAGGCCCTGCGTGAACTGCCCGAACGCACCCGCGCCATCTTCCTGCTGTTTCGGCTGGAGGGCATGAAGCAGGCCGAGCTGGCGGAACTCTACGGCATGACCACCAGCGGCGTGCAGAAGCACATCCTCAAGGCCATGGGCCATCTGACGCGTCGCACGAGGGCCGGCGAATGAACGGTCCGCGCGACATCACCGGCGCTCCGCACGAAGAGGCCCTGGACGCCGCCGCCGCATGGTGCGTGCGGCTGGCCGAGGGCGAACTGACGAGCCAGGAGCAGGCCGAGCTGGAAGCCTGGTTCGCCGCCGATCCGGCGCACCGCGTTCTGCTCGACGACGCCGTCGGCGCCTGGCGGGCGGTCGACGACCAGGCCATGAGCCCCGGCATGGTCGCCCTGCGCGGCGAGGCCCTGG
>JASGDR010000439.1:0-7432 GCA_047607095.1 Caulobacter sp. | reverse complement strand
TGAAGGCGCTTTCGGAAGAGACCGGCCGCCGCCTGATGGTGCGCCTGGTGAAGGGCGCCTACTGGGACAGCGAGATCAAGCGCGCCCAGGTCGCCGGCCGTCCGGACTATCCAGTCTATACGACCAAGCCCGCCACCGACCTTTCGTACCTGGTCAACGCCAAGGCCCTGATCGAGGCCGCCCCGCACCTCTACGCCCAGTTCGCCACCCACAACGCCCACACCCTGGCGGCCGTGGTGCGCATGGCCAAGAACGTCGGCGTCAAGATCGAGCACCAGCGCCTGCACGGCATGGGCGAGGCGCTCTACAAGGCCGCCGACGACCTCTATGACGGCATCACCCTGCGCGCCTACGCCCCCGTCGGCGGGCACGAGGACCTGCTGCCCTACCTGGTGCGCCGCCTGCTGGAGAACGGCGCCAACACCAGCTTCGTCCACGCCCTGCTCGACGAGCGGGTGCCGGTCGAAAAGGTGGTGGTCGACCCGATCACCACGGTCGAGGGCCATCCCGACCGCCACGCCAAGATCCCGACCCCGATCGACGTCTACGGCGAAGGCCGCAAGAACAGCGCGGGCCTGGACCTGTCGGTGAAGGCCGACCGCGACCGCCTGGCCGCCGCCGTGGCGGCGATCGACGCCGCGCCGCTGCAGGCCGGCCCGCTGATCGGGGGCAAACTGGAAGCCGGCGGCCCGCCGCTGCCGGTGGTCTCGCCTGTCGACGCCGGCCGCGTGGTCGGCGCGGTGTCGGAAGCCCAGATCCCGCAGATCGACAAGGCCTTCAAGCTGGCCCGCGCCGCCCAGGGCGAGTGGGACCGCGCCGGCGGCGCCGCCCGCGCCAAGGTGCTGCGCGCCATGGGCGACGCCCTGGAAGCCGACATCGAGCGCCTGATCGCCATCCTGTCGCGCGAAGCCGGCAAGACCCTGTCGGACGGCATTGCGGAAGTGCGCGAGGCGGTCGACTTCTGCCGCTACTACGCCGTGCTGGCCGAAAAGCAGTTCGGCGAGCCGGAAGTGCTGAAGGGTCCGGTCGGCGAGACCAACACCCTGGGCCTGGCGGGCCGCGGCGTCTTCGTCTGCATCAGCCCGTGGAACTTCCCGCTGGCCATCTTCACCGGCCAGATCGCCGCGGCCCTGGCCGCCGGCAACGCCGTGGTCGCCAAGCCGGCCGAGCAGACCCCGGTCATCGCCTACGAGGCCGTGAAGCTCTATCACGCCGCGGGCCTGGATCCGCGCCTGCTGGCCCTGCTGCCCGGCCGCGGCGAGACCGTCGGCGCGGCCCTGACCGCGCACGAGGGCCTGGACGGCGTCGCCTTCACCGGCGGCACCGATACCGCCTGGCGGATCAACCAGACGCTCGCCCAGCGCCAGGGTCCGATCGTGCCGTTCATCGCCGAGACCGGCGGCCTGAACGGCATGTTCGTCGACACCACGGCCCAGCGCGAACAGGTGATCGACGACGTCATCGTCTCGGCCTTCGGTTCGGCCGGCCAGCGCTGCTCGGCCCTGCGCCTGCTGTTCCTGCCGCACGACACCGCCGACCACATCATCGAGGGCCTGAAGGGCGCCATGGACGCCCTGGTCGTCGCCGATCCGGCCGAAGCGGTGACCGACGTCGGCCCGGTGATCGACGCCGACGCCAAGGACGCCCTTGAAAAGCACCTGGTCCGTCTCAAGCGCGAAGCCAAGGTGCTGCACGCCCTGGAGACCCCGGCCGGCGGGACGTTCTTCGCCCCGGTCCTGGCCGAGATCCCGGCCGCCGACTTCCTCGAGCGCGAGGTGTTCGGCCCGATCCTGCACGTGGTCCGCTACAAGCCCGAGGATCTGGAGCAGGTGGCCGGCGCCCTGGCGGCCCGCCGCTACGGCCTGACGCTGGGCGTGCACTCGCGCATCCAGGCCTTCGCCGACGAGGTGGTGCGCCTCGTTCCGGCCGGCAACGCCTATGTCAACCGCACCATGACCGGCGCCGTGGTGGGCGTGCAGCCGTTCGGGGGCGAAGGCCTGTCGGGCACCGGCCCCAAGGCCGGCGGCCCCCACGCCCTGCTGCGCTTCTCGGTCGAGCGCGCGCTCAGCGTCAACATCACCGCTCAGGGCGGCGATCCGGCGCTGCTGAATCTCTGACCTTGACGACCCCGGCCATGGGCGAGACCCTTCGCCCATGGCCGACGGCTTCGACATCCACATCGACGAAGAGCAGGCCGCCCGATTGGCGGCGGTCGCCGAGCGGCTGGGCGTTTCGCCGGCCGAATACGCGCGCGAGCTGATTGAGGCCGGACTGGACGACCTGCCGCCCAGGACGATCGATCCCGACCCAGCCATAGACGAAGCGATAGCCGACGCCGTCGAGGCCGGCGAGGAACCCACCATCTCGCTGGAAGAATTCCGCGCCCAGCTTCTTGGCCGTCGTTGACCTACACGGTCGCGGTCACGCTTCGAGCGAGCCGGGACGCCGCCCGTCTGGACGCCAGGCTGAGAGAACAAAGTCCGCGCGCGGCCGACCGGCTGAGCGCGCAAATTGCTGAAGCCTCCACCAGCCTGGAAGAGAACCCACTACGCGGTCGTATCGTCGGCGCGACGACCCGCGAGATCAACATCCCGTTCGGCCACAGCGCCTACATCATCCGCTATCGGGTCAAAGGCCTGCGCGTGACCATCACCCGGATCTGGCATGGGCTGGAGCAGCGGTAGACGGCCGTCCGCCGGCGTGCACAATCCCAGGTGCGGTTCACCGGGGAGCTTCCAGCCATGCGTTTCCTGCGATCGGCGGGCCTCGCCGCCGCCCTGCTCGTCGCGCCCGCCGTCGCCGCCGCCCAGGTCGGGCCGATCGTCGGCGACTGGTACGGCACGCTGGCGGTCGGACCGACGAAGCTGCCGCTGGTGTTCCACGTCAAGCCCGACGGATCGGGCAGCATCGACAGCCCCGCCCAGCGCGCCATGGGCATGCCGGCGACGGCCAGCTACGCCGACGGCAAGGTCCGCCTGGTGCTGATCGCCCCGGCCGCGGTCTTCGAGGGCCGGATATCGACCGACGCCGGAACCCTGACCGGCCAGTGGCTGCAGGGCGGCGCGAGCCTGCCCCTGACCCTGAGCCGCACGCCGCCGGCCGTCGCGCCGGCCAAGCGCCCCCAGACGCCCAGGCCGCCGTTCCCCTATCGCGCCGAAGAGGTGTCGTACGTCAATCCGGCCTCGGGCCTGAAGCTGGCGGGAACCCTGACGCTGCCGCAGGGCGAAGGTCCGTTCCCCGCGGCGGTGCTGATCACCGGCTCGGGCGCGCAGGATCGCGACGAGACCATCTACGAGCACAAGCCGTTCCTGGTTCTGGCCGACGCCCTGACGCGCAGGGGCGTGGCCGTGCTGCGGGTCGACGACCGCGGCGTCGGCGGCTCGGAGGCGGGCGACCTGCGAACCGCGACCAGCGCCGACTTCGCCACCGACGTCGCGGCGGGCGTGGCCTTCCTGCGGGCGCGCAAGGACATCGACGCGGGCCGCGTGGGCCTGATCGGCCACAGCGAGGGCGGGGTGATCGCCCCGATGGTGGCGGCCGAGGATCCGAAGATCGCCTTCCTCGTGCTGATGGCCGGCACCGGCCTGCCGGGCGGCGAGGTGCTGAAGACCCAGGCCCGCGACCTGGCGCTGGCCAACGGCGTTCCGGCCGCCAAGGCCGAGGAGCAGGCCCGGCTGGTCGCCGACGCCAACGCCGTGGTTCTGGGCGAGGCCGATCCCGGCAAGGTCAGGCCGCGGGTGGTCGCCCTCTTCACCGAGAGGGGCGCGCCGCAGTCGATGGCCGAGCTCCAGGGGCGGCTGTTCAGCTCGGCCTGGTACAAGGCGTTCCTGACCCTCGACCCGGCCGTCTATCTGCGCCGGGTGCGCGCGCCGGTGCTGGCGCTCAACGGCGAAAAGGACCTTCAGGTCTCGGCCGCCGAGAACCTTCCGGCGATCAGGGCCGCCCTGGCCGGCGACCGGGACGTGACGGTGCTGGCCCTGCCGGGCCTGAACCACCTGTTCCAGACCGCCGGGACCGGCTCGCCCCTGGAATACGTCGAGATCGAGGAAACCATCACGCCCTCGGCCCTGGCGACGATCGTCGACTGGACCGTCGCCCGGGCGGCCAAGGCGCCTCACAAGCACGCCGATTAACTTCATCAAATTTATTTAATCGCTGGACCGCGCCCGTCCGGCTCCGCTAACGTCCCGGCAAATCATACGTGGGGAGACACCGGGAATGCTTTCGCGACGCGCGATCCTGGCCGCCGGCGCGGCCGGACTGACGATCGGTTCGGCCGCCCTTCCGACCCTGGCGGCGGCGGCCCGCGCGGGCTTCGTGAAGGTCACGAACGGCCGCCTGACCCTGGGCGGCAAGCCCTATCGCTTCGTCGGGGCCAACCTCTGGTACGGCGCCTGGCTGGGGGCGCCGGCCGCATTCGGCGACCGCGCCCGCCTGGCCCGCGAACTCGACAAGCTGAAGGCGCTGGGCGTGACCAACCTGCGCGTTCTGGGCGCGGGCGAGCGCTCGCCGGCCAAGGTGGCGCTGGACCCCACCTTCCGCGGCCCCGGCGAGGATTACGACCAGGACCTGCTGAAGGGCCTGGACGTGCTGCTGGCCGAGATGGCCAAGCGCGGCATGAAGGCCGTCATCTACGTCAACAACTTCTGGGACTGGTCGGGCGGCATGCCGGCCTATCTGAACTGGACCGGCAACGGGACCTGGTTCCAGCAGGGCGACCCGGCCCACCCCTGGCCCGCCTTCGCCGACTATTCGGCCCGCTTCTACGCCGACGAGAAGGCCAACGCCCTCTTCCGCCACTATGTGAAGACCCTGGTCGGCCGCACCAGCACCGTCACCGGCAAGCCCTATCGCGACGACCCGACGATCATGGCCTGGCAGCTGGCCAACGAGCCGCGCCCGGCCGGCAGCGAGGAATTCGGCAAGGTCAACCGCCCCGCCTACGACGCCTGGATCGACGGCACGGCCCGCTTCATCAAGTCGCTCGACGGCAACCACCTGGTCTCCAGCGGCAGCGAGGGCGACATGGGGTGCCTGGGCAGCGAGGCCTGCGTGGCCGAGAGCCACAAGACTCCGGCCATCGACTACCTGACCCTGCACGTCTGGCCCAACAACTGGGGCTGGATCTCGATGACCGACCAGCCCTCGACCTACGAGGCCGGCGAAGCCCGCTCGCGCGACTACATCCGCCGCCACATCGCGCTGGCCAAGCGCCTGGGCAAGCCGCTGACCATCGAGGAGTTCGGCCTGATCCGCGACGGCCGCGGCTTCGCGCCCGGCTCGCCGGTCACCTTCCGCGACCGCTTCTACAAGATGGTGTTCAGCGAGGTCGAAGCCGACATGAAGGCCGGCGGCCCGATCGCCGGCGTCAACTTCTGGGCCTGGAACGGCGAAGGCCGCGCCCAGCACGCCGACGCCTGGTTCAAGAAGGGCGACCGCTCGTACGTCGGCGACCCGCCGCAGGAGGAACAGGGCCTGTTCGGGATCTTCGACGCCGACGCCTCGACCCTGGCGATCATCCGCGATCACGCCCGGGCGGTGAAGGCGGTCTGACGCCCGGTAGCCCCCCGCGGAACGGTAAGCGGATGCTCAACCCTTCCTTCAAGGCTTGAATCTTAGGGTTCCCGACATAGCGAGCGTCGGGAACCCCGAATGAGCACGGCCAATCCGAAGGAACACGACGAGCGGACGGCGCGAAGGCGTCGCCTGGCGGCCGTGTTCGACACCCTGCTGGCCTCGCCTTCGCGGGTGAACGGACTGGCCGCGCGGCTGGCCTTCTGCCTGGCGGTCTGCATCGCCACCCTGCCCTATTCGCCCCTGGTCCCGCCCCTGGCCTGGCTGGCGGTGATGGCCGCCCTGGCCCTCGCCGAGCACAAGGACTTCCCGCCGGGCCGGACCCTGTTTTCCTGGCTGCAGAGCGCCGGCTACGCGGCCGCGGCCTTCTACCTGACCTTCTTCGAGACCGGCGCGGCCCAGACCTTCGGCGTCACCCTGTTCGGGGTGGTGATGTTCGAGATCGTCATCCGCGACTACGCCCGCCCGCGGCGCCTGGCGATCAACATGTCGCCGATGGTGGCGGCGATGCTGACGGTGCAGAGCGTCGCCTCGTTCCTGCTGCTGCGCGCCGACCAGCCCTGGCGGCTGGCCACGGTGCTGGCCACCACCTATGTCGTGTTCCGCGCCCTGCGCACGGTGCAGGTCGACCTGCACCAGGCCCGCCGGGACCTGGCCGAAGCCTCGGCCCGCGCCCAGGCCGACGCCCGCAGGATCCGCGAAACCCACCGCATCGCCCTGATGGCCGAGGCCATGGCCGGGGTGGGCCACTGGCGCGCCGACATCGGCAGCGACGTCATCACCTGGTCGGAAGGCGTCTTTCGGATCTTCGGCCTGGAGCAGGCCCCGGTCGCGCCGGGCCTGACCGAGCAGCTGACCTTCTTCGATCCGTCCGAACGCGACGCCGTGGAGGCCCGCTTCCGGGCCTCGGCCGTCACCGGCGAGCCGTTCGAACTGACCCTGGCGCTCACCCGAACCGACGGCGCGCTGCGCCACGTGATCTGCCACGGCGCGGCCGAGCTCGGCGCGGACGGCCGGGTCGAGACCCTGTTCGGCGCCGTCATGGACGTGACCGAGGCCCACGCCCGCGAGGCGGCCCTGCTGGACGCCAAGCTGCAGGCCGAGGCCGCCGCCGAGGCCAAGGCCGAGTTCCTGGCCAATATGAGCCACGAGATCCGCACGCCGCTGACCGCCATCAACGGCTTCACCGCCCTGCTGGGCGAGCTGGAAGACCTGCCGCCGACGGCCGACGCCTATGTCCGGCGGGTCGACACCGCCGGCCAGGCCCTGCTGGCCGTGGTCAACGACATCCTCGACTTCTCGAAGCTGGAGGCCGGGCACGTGGCCTTGGCTCCGGCTCCGTTCGCCCTGGCGCCGTTCCTCGACGACCTGGCGGCGATGTTCGCCGAGCAGGCCAGGGCCAAGGGCCTGGCCCTGACGGTGGAGATCGCCCCCGACGCCCCCGCGGCCCTGAACGCCGACGCCGGCCGCCTGAGCCAGGTGGCCGTCAACCTGCTGGGCAACGCGGTGAAGTTCACCGAGACCGGCGAGGTGCGCATCAGCGCCGCGTTCCGCGACGGCCTGCTGCACGTGGCGGTGTCCGACACCGGCTGCGGCGTGCCCGCCGACAAGCGCGCGCGGCTGTTCCAGCGCTTCTCGCAGGTGGACGGCTCGCACAGCCGGCGGCACGGCGGCACGGGCCTGGGCCTGTCGATCTGCAAGGGCCTGGTCGAGCTGATGGGCGGCGACATCGAGATGGTCCCCGCCGACGGCGGCGGCTCGGTCTTCCGCTTCCATGTCCACGCGACGGCGGCCGACCTGGCCGCGAACGCCGCTCCGGCGCGGACGGCCGCGGCCGACGGCCCCGCCGCCCAGGTGC
>JASGDR010000438.1:0-18385 GCA_047607095.1 Caulobacter sp. | reverse complement strand
TGGAGTTCGCGCCCGACGTGGTGGTGATCGCCGCCGAAAGTCCGGACCGCGACACCCTCGAAAGCCTGCGCGAGGCGGGCCAGGCCAATCCGCGCCCCGTCGTGATGTTCGTCGACCGCTCCGAGCCGGGCCTGGCCGAACAGGCCGTGCGGGCCGGCGTGGCGGCCTATGTCGTCGACGGCCTGGCGCCGGCGCGGGTGCGTCCGATCCTCGACGTGGCCATGAGCCGCTTCGCCCTGACGCAGCAGCTTCGCGGGGACCTGGCCAAGGTGAAGGCCGATCTGGAAGCCCGCAAGACGGTCGAGCGGGCCAAGGGTCTTTTGATGAAGGAGCGCGGTCTCGACGAGGACGGCGCCTATCGCCTGCTGCGCAAGCTGGCCATGGATCGCGGCAAGCCCATCGGGGTCGTCGCGGCCGATCTGCTGGCCTTCGCCGGCGTGCTGAAGGGAGACGCCTCGTGAGCGGCCTCGCGGACCTGAAGCTCGGCTTCATTCCCCTGACCGACTGCGCGCCCCTGGTGGTCGCCAAGACGCTCGGCTACTTCGCCGAGGAAGGGCTCGACGTCTCTCTGAGCCGCGAAGCCTCGTGGGCCACGATCCGCGACAAGGTCGCCGTCGGCGCGCTGGACGGCGCCCACATGCTGGCCCCGATGGCCCTGGCCGCGGCGGCCGGCGCCTCGGGCGGGCTCACGCTCGACGTCGGACCTTCGCTGATTGCGCCGATGGCCCTGAACCGCAACGGCAGCGCGATCACGGTCTCGATCGCGCTGGCCGACGCGATGCGAAGGATCGACCCCGCCGCCATGGCCGAGCGGCCGGTCTCGGCGCGGGCCCTGGCCAAGGTCGTCGCCGCCCGCGCGGAGAAGGGGCTGGCGCCGCTGACCTTCGCGGTCGTCTTTCCGTACTCGATGCACAATTACGAACTGCGCTACTGGCTGGCGCAGGCCGGGATCGATCCGGACCGCGACGTGCGGCTGGTGGTGACGCCGCCGCCGCGCATGGTCGAGCAGATGCGCGCGGGCGTCATCGACGGCTTCTGCGTCGGCGCGCCGTGGAACGCCGTGGCGATGCTGGAGGGGCTCGGCGAGGTGGTCATCGCCGCCTCGTCCTTTTGGCCGGGCGGACCCGACAAGGTGTTCGGCGTCACCGAGGCCTGGGCCCATCACTATCCCGACGAACTGCGGGCCGCGCTGCGGGCGCTGATCCGCGCCTCGGCCTGGGCCGACGATCCGGCCAACCGCCGGGACCTGATCGCGCTGCTGGCCAAGCCCGAGCACGTCGGGGTCGCGCCCGAGGCGCTGGCCCGGGCGCTGAACGACGAGATCGTCTTCCACCGCGACGGCGCGGGCCTGCCGCGCCGCGAACATGCCCTGTGGTTCCTGTCGCAGATGGTGCGCTGGGGGCAGGTGAGCCCGGCCACCGATCTGGAAGCGGCGGCCGACGCGGTCTATCGGCCGGACATGTTCCGCGCCGCGGCGCTCAGCGCCGACCCGGTGGTCGATCCGGCCCTGGCGTTCGACGACGCGCCGCCGCGGCTGGCGCCGTTGTTCGAGGGACCGGACTTCGATTCCGCGCTCGCCGGCCGTTACGCCGCCGGCTTTTCGATCGGTCGCGCACGGGCCTGAAGCGCTTCCTTCGCGCCCATCTGCCCAATGCCTGGGCGCCGCCGGCGCCCGCTTGCCGAGCAATGATGCGATAGCGGCGTCGTGCGAACCGGCGCGACTTCGGTTCGTGACATCCATCCCCGGACCGTTGTTCGGTTAGGTCAAGCCTTCGGACAACGGCGTCCGTGGCTGCAGAGACGACCGCTCGGATGCGGTCACCCGACGAGGCGACGACGCCTCGCTCTCGCAGACACGCAAACATTCCGAGGCCGATCATGCTCTCTCGTGACTTCCTCAAGGCCGGCCATGCGCCGACCCTGTTCGCCGCGTTCCTCTATTTCGACCTGTCGTTCATGGTCTGGGTGATCCTGGGCCCGCTGGGCGTGGCCATCGCCAAGGACTTCGGGCTCGATCCGGCCCAGAAGGGCCTGATGGTCGCCGTTCCCGTGCTGGCCGGCGCGCTGCTGCGCCTGGTCAACGGCGTCCTGGTCGACCGCATCGGTCCCAAGAAGACCGGCATGATCGGGCAGCTCATCGTGCTCACCGGCCTGGCCGCCGCCTGGAGCCTGGGCGTCCACGACTACCATCAGGTCCTGGCCCTGGGCGTGATCCTGGGGGTGGCCGGGGCGTCCTTCGCCGTGGCCCTGCCGCTGGCCTCGCGCTGGTATCCGCAGGAGCACCAGGGACTGGCCCTGGGCATCGCCGGCGCGGGCAATTCCGGTACGGCCCTGGCCGCCCTGTTCGCGCCGATGCTGGCCAAGACCTACGGCTGGCAGAACGTCATCGGCCTGGCCGCCCTGCCGCTGGCCGTGGCCTTCGTCGTCTACATGCTGCTGGCCAAGGACGCCCCCGAGCAGCCCGCGCCCAAGAAGCTGACCGAATATCTCGACGTGCTGAAGGTCCCCGACGCCTGGTGGCTGATGCTGCTCTACGGCGTCACCTTCGGCGGCTTCGTGGGCCTGGCCTCGTCGCTGACCATCTACTTCAACGCCGAATACGGCCTGGACCCGGTGAACGCCGGCTTCTTCACCGCGGCGTGCGTCTTCGCCGGCTCGTTCATCCGCCCGGTCGGCGGGGGACTGGCCGACCGTTTCGGCGGCGTGCGCACCCTGACCGTGGTCTACGCCCTGGCCGCTCTCGGCCTGGCGGCGGCCGGCTTCAAGCTGCCTTCGCACTGGCTGGCCCTGGCGGTGCTGATGTTCTCGATGCTGGCGCTCGGCGCGGGCAACGGCGCGGTGTTCCAGCTGGCGCCGCAGCGCTTCCGCAAGGAGATCGGCGTCATGACCGGCCTGATCGGCATGACCGGCGGCGTCGGCGGCTTCTACCTGGCCTCGACCCTGGGCCTCGCCAAGAAGCTCACCGGCGACTACCAGGCCGGCTTCCTCGGCTTCGCGGCCCTGGCGCTCTTCGCGCTCTTCGCCCTGCACGGTCTCAAGGCCCGCTGGCGCGCCGTCTGGCCGACCCTGCACGGCGACGCCGCCCCGGTCCGCGTCTGACTGGCCGCGTCCGATCCCTTTCCCCATTCCGCAACGAGCTAAGTCATGACCAAGGAAAAGCTGGTCGTCATCGGCAACGGCATGGCCGGATGCCGGGCGGTCGAAGAGATC
Source organism: Caulobacter sp. (assembly GCA_047607095.1). Lineage (GTDB taxonomy): Bacteria > Pseudomonadota > Alphaproteobacteria > Caulobacterales > Caulobacteraceae > Caulobacter. Next base: position 15,175 of record JASGDR010000438.1, on the reverse strand, counting down.
CTCAAGCGCGATCCCTCGCGCTACGAGATCTCGATCTTCGGCGCCGAGCCGCGGGTCAACTACAACCGCATCATGCTGTCGCCGGTGCTGGCGGGCGAAAAGACCTTCGACGACATCGTCATCAACGACGAGGCCTGGTACCGCGACAACGGCGTCACCCTGCACGCCGGCCGCTGGGTCACCGGGGTCGACCTGGAAGCCCGCAAGGTGATCGCCGAGGGCGGCCTGGAGGTCGCCTACGACAAGCTGATCCTGGCCACCGGCTCGGATCCGTTCCGCCTGCCGCTGCCGGGCGCCGACCTGTCGGGCGTGGTCACCTTCCGCGACCTCGACGACGTCGACGCCATGATCGCCGCCTCGGCCAAGCCCGGCGCCCGGGCCGTGGTCATCGGCGGCGGCCTGCTGGGCCTGGAAGCCGCCTACGGCCTGGCCCGTCGCGGCATGGCCGCCACCGTCGTCCATCTGATGGACGTCCTGATGGAGCGCCAGCTGGACGAGAGCGCCGGCTATCTGCTGCGCGAGGCGCTGCTGGAGCGCGGGGTCGAGACCGTGCTCGGCGCCCACTCCGAGGCCATCGTCGGCGAGGAGGGCCAGGTCGCCGGCCTGAAGCTGAAGGACGGCCGCGTCCTGCCTTGCGACATCCTGGTGATGGCCGTCGGCATCCGCCCGAACGCCACGCTCGCCAAGGCCAGCGGCCTGCGGGTCAATCGCGGGATCGTCGTCGACGACGCCATGCGCACGTCCGATCCGGCCGTGTTCTCGGTCGGCGAGTGCGTCGAGCACCGCGGGAACTGCTACGGTCTGGTGGCGCCCATCTGGGACATGTGCCGGGCTCTCGCCGAGGAACTGACCGACGGGGAGGGGGCCTATCAGGGCTCGGTCCTGTCGACCCGCCTGAAGGTCTCGGGCGTCGACGTGTTCTCGGCCGGCAAGTTCGCCGGCGGCGAGGGCTGCGAGGACATCGTGTTCCGCGACGCCGGCCGCGGCGTCTACAAGCGCGTCGTGCTGGAGGACGGCAAGGTCGCCGGCGCGGTGCTGTTCGGCGACGCCGCCGACGGCGGCTGGTACTTCGACCTGATGCGGGCCGGGACCGACGTCGCCGACATCCGCGACACCCTGATCTTCGGCCAGGCGATCACGGAGGGGCTGTCCGGCCTGGACCCTAGCGCGGCCGTTGCGGCCATGCCCGACACGCAGGAAATCTGCGGCTGCAACGGCGTCTGCAAGGGTGCGATCACTTCGGCCATCACCAGCCAGGGCCTGACCAGCCTGGACGACGTGCGCGCCGTCACCAAGGCCTCGGCCTCGTGCGGCTCGTGCACGCCGCTGGTCGAGCAGGTCATCCGCGCCACCCTCGGCGACGGCTTCAAGGCCCAGACCGGTCCCAAGCCGATGTGCAAGTGTACGCATCACCCGCACGGCGTGGTGCGCGAGGCGATCCTGGCCCGGGACCTGAAGTCCATGCCGGCGGTCATGCAGGCCATGGAATGGACCACGCCCGACGGCTGCGCCTCGTGCCGTCCGGCCCTGAACTACTACCTGCTGTGCGCCTGGCCCGGCGAATACAAGGACGACAGCCAGTCGCGCTTCATCAACGAGCGCGTCCACGCCAACATCCAGAAGGACGGCACCTATTCGGTCGTTCCGCGCATGTGGGGCGGCATGACCACGCCCGACGAACTACGCGCCATCGCCGACGTCGCCGACAAGTACGCCATCCCGTCGGTCAAGGTGACCGGCGGCCAGCGCATTGACCTGCTGGGCGTCAGGAAGGACGACCTGCCGGCGGTGTGGGCCGACCTCAACGCCGCGGGCATGGTCAGCGGCCACGCCTACGCCAAGGGTCTGCGCACGGTGAAGACCTGCGTCGGCAGCGATTGGTGCCGGTTCGGCACTCAGGACTCCACGGGCCTCGGCGTCAAGCTCGAGAAGTTCATGTGGGGCTCGTGGGCGCCGGCCAAGGTCAAGCTGGCGGTATCCGGCTGTCCCCGCAACTGCGCGGAGTCGACCTGCAAGGACATCGGCGTGATCTGCGTCGACAGCGGCTACGAGATCCATGTGGGCGGCGCCGCGGGCCTGCACATCCAGGGCACGCAGCTGCTGACCAAGGTCGCCACCGAGGAAGAGGCGATCCAGCTGATCTCGGCGGTCATGCAGATGTACCGCGAGGGCGGCTGGTACCTGGAGCGGATCTACAAGTGGATGGCCCGCATCGGGCTCGACACGATCCATGCCGCCGCCGTTGAAGACCTCGATAACCGCGCGGCGCTCTTCGCCCGCTTCGTGAAGTCGCAGGAGACCGCCCAGGTCGACCCGTGGGCCGAGCGCGCCAGCAAGGGCGTCGAGGCCGGTGAATTTGCGCCGATGGCGACGCTTCCGATGGGGATGGCCGCGGAATGACGATCCAGACTTTCGACATCGATCCGGCCTGGCACGACGTCGGCGCCGTGACCGACATCCCCGAGCGCGGCTCGCGTCGCGTGGCGACCGCCCAGGGCGACGTGGCGGTGTTCCGCACCGGCGACGGCCAGGTCTTCGCCCTGGTCGACCGCTGTCCGCACAAGCACGGTCCGCTCAGCCAGGGCATCGTCCACGGCCACGGCGTGACCTGCCCGCTGCACAGCTGGATCATCGACCTGAAGACCGGCCACCCCACCGGCGCCGACGCCGGCAAGGGCTGCACGCCGGTGGTGCCGGTGCGGGTGCAGGACGGCCGCGTCCTGCTGGTCCAGCCGGCGATGGCGGACTGACGCCATGGCCGACGGCTTGGGGGCCATCGCGACGGTTCGGACCACCTGCCCCTATTGCGGCGTCGGTTGCGGCGTCGCGGCGGCGGCGGGAGGGGGCAGGGCGCTGGCCGTATCCGGCGACCCGGCCCACCCGGCCAACAAGGGCCGGCTGTGCTCAAAGGGCTCGGCCCTCGGGGCCACGGTCGGCCTGCGGGGGCGACTGCTGGAACCCTCGATCAACGGCCGCGCCGCGACCTGGGTCGAGGCCACCGCGCTGGTGGCCAAGCGCTTTCGCGACACCATCGCCCGCCACGGCCGCGACAGCGTCGCCTTCTACGTCTCGGGCCAGCTGCTGACCGAGGATTACTACGTCGCCAACAAGCTGATGAAGGGGTTCATCGGCTCGGGCAATATCGACACCAACAGCCGTCTCTGCATGGCCTCGGCCGTCGCCGCCCACAAGCAGGCCTTCGGTGCGGATCTCGTGCCCGGCTGCTACGGGGACCTCGACGAGGCGGATCTCGTGGTCTTCGCCGGCCACAACGCCGCCTGGACCCACCCGATCCTGTTCCGCCGTCTGGAGGCCGCCAAGGCCCGCGGCCAGAAGCACGTGGTCATCGACCCGCGCCGCACCGACACCGCCGAGGGCGCCGACCTGCACCTGGCCATCGCGCCCCAGGCCGACGTGCGGCTGTGGAGCGGACTGCTGGCCGAGCTCGACCGCCGCGGCGCGCTCGACCACGACTATATCCGCCGGCGCGTGAACGGCTTCGACGCCGTCCGCGAAGTCTTGGCGCAGGACGACCAGTCGCCCGCCGCCGTCGCCGCCGACTGCGGGATCGCGACTGAAGACCTGCTGGCCTTCTACGAACTGTTCGCCGCCCACGACAGGACCGTCAGCCTGTTCTCGATGGGCTCCAACCAGTCGGCGCAGGGCGTGGCCAAGGGGCTGGCGATCATCAACGCCCACCTGGCTACGGGCCGCATCGGCAAGCCGGGCGCCTGCCCGTTCTCGATCACCGGCCAGCCCAACGCCATGGGCGGGCGCGAGACCGGCGGCATGGCCAACACCCTGGCCGGCCACATGGACTTCGCGCCGGAAGACCGCGACCGCGTCGCCCGCTTCTGGGGCGCGCCGCACACCGCCCGCGCGCCGGGTCTGAAGGCCGTCGAGATGTTCGAGGCGGTGCGCGCGGGCAAGATCAAGGCGATCTGGGTGATGGCCACCAACCCGGCCGTCAGCCTGCCCGATGCGGGGGCGGTGCGCGAGGCGCTGGCGGCCTGCCCGTTCGTCGTGGCGTCCGACTGCGTCGAGACCGACACCACGGCCTACGCCCACGTGAAGCTGCCGGCCCTGGCCTGGGCCGAGAAGGACGGCACGGTCACCAACTCCGAGCGCCGCATCTCGCGCCAGCGGGCGCTCTTTCCCGCGCCAGGCCAGGCTCGCGCCGACTGGCGGATCATGGCCGACGTCGCCCAGGGCATGGGTTTCGACGGCTTCGGCTGGCCGTCACAGGCTTCGATCTTCCGCGAGTGGGCCCGCCTGACGGCGTACGAGAACCAGGGGGCGCGTCTGCTTGATCTGACGGGCCTCGCCGCCATGGCGCCCGACGACTACGCCGCCCTGGCGCCGATCCAGTGGCCGGTGCGGGCCGACGGCGAAGGCACGCCGCGACTGTTCGTCGACGGCCGCTTCCAGACCCCCGACGGTCGCGGCCGCATGGTCCCGGTGCGTCCCAAGGGACCTGCCGACGCCGTCAGCGACGCCTTTCCGATGTCGCTCAACACCGGCCGCATCCGCGACCAGTGGCACACCATGACCCGTACGGGCCTGGCGCCCGACCTCTGCCGCCACGCGCCCGAGCCCTTCGTCGAGATCCACCCCCGGGACGCCGAGGCGGCCGGGATCAGGGACGGCGCCTTGACCCGTATCTCGACCGCGCGCGGCGAGGCCGTCGCCCTGGCCAAGGTCACCGATCGCCAGCGCGTGGGCGGCCTCTTCATGCCCATGCACTGGACGAACGCCTTCGCCCCGTCGGGCAAGTCCAATCACCTGATCGCGCCGAACCTCGATCCGGTCTCGGGTCAGCCCGAGTTCAAGCACACCCCGGCCCGGGCTCGGCCCTATCGCGAGACATGGAAGGGCTTTTTCCTGAGCCGCGAGATCGTCGCGGCGCCGGCCGGTCTCGATCTCGTCTGGCGGCGCATCCCGCAGGACGCGGCGCAGTTGCACGAGTTCGCCGGCCGCGGAGACGCGTCCGAGCGCGAGGCCCTGCGCAGGCGCCTGGTCACGGGTCTGACGGGCCAGACCACCGTCTATGAGGACGCCGGCGCCGGCGCGCGCCGCGAAGCCTGGATCGAGGACGGCAAGCTGGTCGCCGTGCTGTTCCAGACCGCCGCCGGCCGCCTGCCGCCGCGCGACTGGCTGGCCGATCTTTTCGCGCTGGACCGGCTCCCCGCCGAAGCGCGTTCGGCGCTGCTGATCGGCCGCCCGCCCGGCGCGCCGGTCGACAAGGGCCCGATGGTCTGCGCCTGCCTGAAGGTGGGCGCCAAGGCCGTAGACGCCGCCATCGCCGCCGGAGCCGCCACCGCCGATGCGGTGGGCGCGGCCACCGGCGCCGGGACCAACTGCGGCTCCTGCCGTCCGGAGATCACGCGGATGATCGCCGCCGCCGCTTCCCTCGAGGCCAAGGAGGCCGCTCATGCGTGACACCCTTCTCGGAGACGTCCTGCTGGTCGGCGCCGGTCCGGGTCCGGTCGACCTGATGACCCTGCGCGCGGCCCGCGCGGTCGAGAGCGCCCAGGCGCTGCTCTACGACGCCCTGGTCTCGGACGAGGCGGTCGCGCTCGCTCCCGCCGGCTGCGTGCGCATCCTCACCGGCAAGCGCTCGGGTCGGCCCAGCATGAAGCAGGAGGCGATCAATCGCCTGATGCTGCGTCTCGCCCGCCGGGGCCTGCGGGTGGTGCGCCTGAAGGGCGGCGATCCGTCGGTGTTCGGCCGGGTGGGCGAGGAGGCCGAATTCCTGCGCGCCCACGGCGTGTCGGTCGAGGTGGTGCCCGGGGTCACCGCCGCCAGCGCCGCCGCCGCCCAGTTCAACTTCCCGCTCACCCATCGCGGCGAGGCCAGGCGGGTGATCTTCACCACGGCCCGGGTCGGCAGCGGCGACGTGATCGAGGATTGGGCCGCGGCCTCGGATCCCGAGGCCACCGTCGCCGTCTACATGGGCGGCGAGGCGGCCGCCGAACTGGGCCGCCGCCTGATCGCCGCCGGTCGTGCGCCGTGTACGCCGGCCCTGGTGGTCGAGCGGGCCGGGGACCCGGCCGCGGCCCTTCGCGCCGGCCGCCTCGACGCGCTGCCGCAGCTGCTGGCCGGCGGAACCGGCGGTCCGGTGCTGATCGTCGTCGGCGCGGTGGCCCGCCGCGCCCAGGATCTGCGCTGGACGCCGGAGCCGGCCCGCATCGAAGCCGAGCCGATCAGGGCCTGAGGCCTCAGGCCGTGGCCATGACGGCGGCGGCCTCTTCCTCGCCGTCGCGGCGACGCGGCTGCGGACCGGCGGGGCGGCCGTAGGCTTCGCGCAGCAGGCGCGTGGGCGACAGCTCGCAAGGCGCGACCAGCAGGCCCCGCTTGCGCAGCGCCAGGCCCCAGCGCGCGCTGCCGGTCAGTACCGAGGCGGCCGGAGCGATCAGCAGGCCGACGGCGGCGGGCAGGATCCAGACGCCCAGCGACGGCCCGGCGATCGCCGCGCAGACCAGCAGGACGAGGCCGGCGATCATCTCCGGCGCATGGCGGTGGAAGGCCTCGCGCCAGGCGGTGGAGTCGGCGTCGCGGCGCTGGGCCGCCCAGCCGGAGTCGCGCCCGGCCAGGATATCGAGCAGGCAGCGGGCGTGACCGAACAGCACCGTCGGCGCGGTCAGGGTCGAGTGCAGCGTCTCGACCGTCACCGAAGCCCACAGACGCCGCGCGCCGCCGAAGCCCTCGGCGCGGTTCTCCTTGCAGGTCAGGATGACGGCCAGCAGCTTCGGCGCGGCCAGGAAGCCCAGCGACACCGCGAAGGCCGCTCCGGCGCCTTCCTCGAGGAAGAGTTCCTGCCGCGCGCCGCCCAGGACGGGGAAGGCCGCCAGCAGGGCGCTCAGCACGACCAGCAGCAGCCAGACGGGAGCGAGGGCGTAGGCCAGGGCGCCGCGCAGCAGGTGCAGGCGGCTGACCGGGTGCAGGCCCGTGACGCCGAGGACGCCCAGGTGCTGCAGGTTGCCCTGGCTCCAGCGACGGTCGCGCACCAGCATGTCGGAAAGGGTCGGCGGCGCTTCTTCGTGCACGTCTTCCAGCGTCGGGGCCATGCGCACCGCCCAGCCGCCCCGTCGCAGCAGGGCCGCCTCGACGAAGTCGTGGCTGAGGATCGCGCCGCCGAACGGCGCCTTGCCGGGCAGGTGGGGCAGGCCGCAGCATTCGGCGAAGGCCCGGGTGCGGATCATGGCGTTGTGGCCGAAATAGTTGGCTTCCGCGCCGCTCCACCAGGCCAGCGCCCAGGTGGCCAGAGGTCCGTAGACCCAGCTGGCGAACTGCTCGGCCCGACCGAAAAGGGTGTTGCGACCGACGATCGTCGTGCCGGCCTGCAGCACGCCCAGGGTGGAGTCGGTCTCCATCGCCCCGGCCATGCGGCGCAGCGAGCGGGCGCTGATCAGGCTGTCGGCGTCCAGCACCGCCATGCATTCGTAAGCGCCGCCGAACCGGCGCACCCAGTCGGCCAGATTGCCGGTCTTGCGATCGACGTTGGCCTCGCGGCGCCGATAGTAGAGGCGGGTGGGCGAAGGGCCGGCGCGGGCGGCGATCACCGCCTGACGCTCGGCCTCGGCGATCTCGGGATCGCGGGTGTCGCTCAGCACGAAGACGTCGAAGGTCGACGACAGCCGCTCACGATCCAGATCGGCCCGCATCGCCTCGATCCGGGCGAACACCGCCGCCACGTCCTCGTTGTAGATCGGGGCCAGCAGGGCGACCCGCTTGCGCAGGTGCGGCGGAGGATCGTCCAGCCGCCGCTCCCAGCTGTCGGGGTTCAGCGCCAGCTGGAAACCGCCCAGCGCGGCGGCGCAGGAGAAGCCGGTCCAGGCCAGCAGGGCGGCCACCAGCAGCGCGTCGATCCATTCCAGCAGGGTGACGCCGCCGCCCACGAAGGCGTCGAGCATGGTCGTCAGGCCGAAGCCGAAGGACAGCAGGGTGAAGGCGGCGAGCGCCAGCCGTCGCCGCTGCCGCGAGCGCGCCAGCCGCCGCCGCGAGGGCGGGGCCGACAGCGGCCGCACGGGCATGTCGAGTTCGGATTCCTGCGGCAGCCAGGCGTCCGGCGTCGCCTCGTGGGGAATGTTGCAAGGCGGAAGCCGGTCGGCGAGGCGTATGTCCATCAGGGGTCCTTTCGCGCGAAGAACCCCCGCCGGCGCAATGGGTTGCGATGCGAAAGAAATATAACCACGGTCTCGCTTGGCGAGCCTTGGTCAAGCTTCCGGAATGCTGAAACAAGCAGCAAAGTCAGCGATTTGGCCGCAGGTTCGCCTTGTTTGCGGCGAGTCTGTGGCGACTGTTGCGGCGCGGAAAAGAAGGCGCGCCGCGGACCGTTTCACGTCGCGTCAGGCGATTTTCAGCGCCGCAAAGCCCCGTTCCAGATCGGCGATCAGGTCGGCCGGATCCTCCAGCCCGATGTGCAGGCGCAGCAGCGGCCCTTCCAGGTTCAGCGGCGTCGAGCGGCTCTTCAGCTGCGGGTCGCAATGGATCGCCAGGCTTTCGTAGCCGCCCCAGGAGAAGCCGAGGCCGAACAGCGTCAGGGCGTCGAGGAAGGCGTGGACCGACTTCTGCGAGGTCGGATGCAGGACGAGGCCGAACAGGCCGCAGGCGCCGGAGAAGTCGCGCTTCCAGATCGCGTGGCCGGGATCCTCGGGCAGGGCCGGGTGCAGGACGCGGGCCACTTCCGGACGCTGCTGCAGCCAGCGCGCCACCGTCAGGCCGTTCCGCTCGTGGCGGGGCATGCGGGTGGCGAGGGTTCTGAGGCCGCGCAGCATGGTGTAGGCGTCGTCGGGCGACACCGACCAGCCCACGTCCCACATGGCGTCGCCCAGCGCGTTTCCGATCACGGGGTCCATGGTCGTGGCGCTGCCCATGAAGCAGTCCGAGTGACCGCCGACGTACTTGGTCAGGGCCTGGACGCTGATCGTCACCCCGTGCGCCAACGGCTTGAAGAGCAGGCCCGCGCCCCAGGTGTTGTCGATCAGGGTGAGGATGCCGCGTGCGTTGGCGGCCGCGGCGATGGCCGGCGCGTCCTGCATCTCGAAGGTCAGCGAGCCGGGGGCTTCCAGCAGGATCAGCCGGGTCTTCGGTCCGGCCAGGGCCATCAGGGCGTCGGCGTCCAGGGCCGGGTCGTAGTAGCGGGTCGTGACGCCGAAGCGGGTCAGGAAGCGGTCGCAGAACCGGCGCGTGGGTTTGTAGGCGCTGTCGACGACCAGCACCTCGTCGCCGGCCTTGAGCACCGCCATCATCGCCCCGGTGATCGCCGCCAGGCCCGAGGGGTACAGCGTCACGTCCGGCGAGCCCTCCAGCTCGGCCAGGGCCGCCTGCAGGGCGGCGGGCGAGGACAGGCCGGTGATGCCGTAGGTCAATTGGCTGTCGTCGTACAGCGAGGCCGCGTTCGGCAGGAGGACGGTCGAGCCGCGCTGGATCGGCGGGTTGACGGTGCGCGCCAGCCCCTCGGCCTGCAGGCCCGAACGGATCAGGCGGGTCTTTTCGTCCATGGCGGCGGGACTCGTAAGCTCGGGAAGGAACCCGTCGTTTAAAGTCGCGGGCCCCGGCGGTTCAAGGGTTTGATCGTCGCCGTGGCGACGGAGCGCCAGAATCTGCCATTCAGGCGCGAGCGCGTCGGCGGGGACCGGCGCATGAGGGGGGACGGCATGAGCGTTTCGGTTCCGGGTCTGGCGCTGTGGTCGGCGCTGTCGTTCGGGGTCCTGGGCGGCGTCGCGGTCGCCGACGAGGCGCCCGTCGGGCCGCCGGGCGAGGTCCGGGCCCTGGCCGGCTGCTGGGGCGGCGACGGCGCTGTGATGGGCAAGCCGGTGGCCATCGTCCTGGCGGTGAAGCCGACGGCGGGCGAGGCGATGATGCTGGTCGAGGCCGACAGCCACGCCAAGGCCGACCCGGCCGACAGATACGCCGCCCACCTGCTGTTCGGCGGCCGCGCCGCCAAGGCCGGCCAACCGGCCGCCGTGGTCGGCCTGTGGGCCGACAGCTTCGGCGGCGACGGGGCTTCCCTGGGAACCGGCGCGGTCACCGCCGACGGCTTCGAGGTGGCGTATCCCTATGGCGCGTCGAGCTTCGTCAATCGCTGGGTGGTGAAGGGCGACAGGCTGTCCTGGTCGATCGTGGTGCGCGGCGCCGCCGGCAAGGAGCAGACGTTCGCGACGTACGAGCTGACCAAGGTGGTCTGCTCCAGGGAAGGGTGAAGTCGCGATCTCTGCTGAATTCAGCAGATGCTTCCCCCTCCGGGTCTCCTCAGGGGGATCTTGAAGCGCGGTGCGTCCTTCGAGGCCCGCTGCGCGGGCGCCTCAGGATGAGGACCTCGGCGCACTGACTTCCTCATCCTGCGCGAGGATTTTACGGGGGGAGGGGCGGAGTTCTCCAGTCCCCCAAACACCGCCTTCCTGGGCCTCGTGCCCAGGATCCATCGTTCAGCCGCTCAGATCTTGCCCGACCGGCCGAGGTCTGAGCGGTCGCGGGCATGGACCCTCGCCACAGGGGCGAGGGAGGCGGGAGCGGGGGCGGAAAAGCCCCAAGTCTCCGCTTTCGCGGGGATTTTACGGGAGAGGAGGGGGCGCTCTTGCTCACTTCGGAAAGTCGTGGGGCGATCGGCCCGAACCTAGCTCTCGCCGTCGGCCAGGGCGGGCCGGCTCCTGATCCCGGCCAGCAGGCGCTGGGCCTCCTCGATCAAGGCCCGGCGGCGCTGGGCGGTCTCGGCGTGCTGGCGTTCGACCATTTCCAGGTCGGCCGCGCAGTGGGGGCATTCGGTCTCGTGCGGCCAGACGTACTGATCGCAGGAGCGGCAGACCGTCAGTCTGGGCGGCAGGGCGCCGCCGGCTTCCGAGCGCGCGCGCGGGGCGACGTGCACGGCGGCCGGGTCGCGGACGGGCAGGGGAACGGTCTGGGCGCCGGGGATCGGTTCGCGCACCAGGGCGAACTCGCCGACGGCGAAGCTGGCGGCCGGCGCGTCCTTGACCTTGGTCACGCGCTCGCGCCAGCCATGCCTGGCCAGGTCGAGCACCCGGTGGTGGCAGTAGGGGTTGTCGCCGCGCTTGCCCAGCAGCGACTCCGAGGTCCAGGTGCAGCCGGCCCGGCAGACGTCGGCGTAGTAGCAGGTGCGGCAGTAGCCGTAGAGCTCCTCGACGTCGCGCACGCGGCCGAACGCCATCTTTTCGCTGTAGCGCCAGATGTCCTCGATGCTCATCTCGCGCACGTTGCCGGCGGCGTAGAGCGAGGTGGCCAGGGACGGGCAGCCCTTGATCGTGCCGTCGGCCTCGATGCCGATGCCGCCCTGGCCGGCCGCGCAGCCGGTCCAGTGGTCGGTGTCGTCGCCCAGCCCGCGCCACATCCGCTCGTAGGGGCCGAAATAGCCGACATTGTTGCCGACGATCATCAGCAGGCCCCGCTCCAGGCCTTCGCGGTAGAGGCGGGCCAGCAGGGGCATGACGTCGAGCAGCTGGTAGGGCTGGAGCAGCAGTTCCGGATTGTCGACCGCGTTGCCCATGGCCACGGTCAGCTGGATCTGCCAGTGGGTGGCGCCCGCCGCGATGATCCGCTCCATCAGCTCGGGCAGGTGAGCGGCGGTCTCGGCGCCGATCTGGGTGTTGACCGAGACGGCCAGGCCCCGGGCCTTGGCCCGCTGCAGGGCGCTGATCGCCTGGTCGTACGAGCCTGGCACGCCGCGCACCCGGTCGTGCAGGTCGGGCAGGCCGTCGATCGACACGCCGATCCCCTGCAGCCCTGCCTCGGCGGCCTCGTCCAGGCGCTTGTCGGTGAGGTTGCGGGCGCCGGTCTGGACGGCCGTGCGGATGCCGTGCGAGCGGCTCCTGCGGATCAGCTCGATCCAGTCGCGCCGCAGATAGGCCTCGCCGCCGATCAGGGTGATCTCGCGCGTGCCCAGGCCCGCCAGGTGATCGATCAGGTCGAGGGCTTCTTCGGTGTTCAGCTCGTCCGGCCGGGGCCGTCCGGCGCGCGAGCCGCAGTGCTGGCACTTGAGATTGCAGGCCAGGGTGACTTCCCAGACCACGTGCACCGGCACGAGGTCCATGTAGTCGCGCTCCGTCCGAAAGCGGGCGGGCTTGGTCCTCGGCTCGCCGTCCAGGGACGGCGCCTTGCTTGGCGAAGCTGTGTCGGTCATGCGCGTCGCTCTCCCGGCGCTGGACCCCGAAACGCGAGGCGAGGGGCGCTTCCGCCGGCCCGTGGGCGAGCCGTGGAAGCGCCGGCGCGTCAGTAGCTGGTCTTGGCCTGAAGCTTGGCGATCTCGAGCTTGAGCAGGGCCAGGGCCGTGGAGACGTCGCCGTAGTCCTTCAGATGGGCCTCGGCGGCGGCTTCGGCTTCCTTCAGGCGGGCGTGTTCGCCCGAGGCGATGGCGTCGGTCACGGCGACGCCGTAGGGCTTGATGTTCATGGCTGACCTCAGGACGACTTTTCGGCTTTGGCGATTTCGACCTTCAAGGCCGCGAGCAGGGCGGGCACGTTGCCGTACTCGCTGAGATAGGCTTCGGCCTCGGCCTCCAGCTTCTTCAGGGTGTCCAGATCGCCGGTGGCGATGGCGTCGGTGATGGTGACCGCGTAGAGCGGACGGAAGGACGACATGCGTTTTCTCCCCACGGCGCGCCGACGGCTCCGCCGGTCGCGCGGTTGCGTGCTCGGCGCCACGGGTGGTCGCGCCGACGGTCTTTAAGCTGACGGGCACTGGCGGGAGAGGCGCGCGGCGTGACCGCGCGTCATGGCGGCGCGAGGCCGACCCCCACACGTCGAGGGTCGACTACGGATTGCGCCTTGTCAATTTGTGATTGTATAGAGAATTTATGTAATCTTGAGTGTTTTTACACAGCCGGGCCGGTCGCCACCGGCGCGTCGTCGCGACCGCCCCACTCGGTCCACGAGCCGTCGTAGACCGCCGCCCGGGGCTTGCCCAGGCGATGCAGGGCCAGCGACACCACCGAGGCGGTGATGCCCGAGCCGCAGGTCGTGGCGATCGGCTTTTCGATGTCGACGCCGGCCTCGGCGAAGACGGTCTTCAGCTGCTCGGCCGGCAGCATGGTCGCGTCGGGGGCCAGCAGGGCCGACAGCGGGATGTTGCGCGAGCCGGGAATGTGGCCGCTCTTGAGGCCGGCGCGGGGCTCGGCCGCCTCGCCCTTGAAGCGAGGCGCGGCGCGGGCGTCGATCACCTGCTCGCGGCCGGTTTCGAGATTGCGCTTGATCTGCTCGAACGAGCGGACGAGGTCGGCCTGGAGGCGCGGGGTGAAGTGGCGTTCCTGCGGGGCTGCGGGGCCGTCTTCCAGCGGGCGGCCCTCGGCGATCCACTTGGGCAGGCCGCCGTCCAGCACCGCGACGTCCTCGTGGCCCATGACGCGGAAGTTCCACCACACCCGGGCGGCGGGCAGGATGCCCGTGCTGTCGTAGACGACGATGCGCGAGCCGTCGCCGAGGCCCAGCTTGCGAACCCGCGAGGCGAACTTGACGCCGCTGGCCAGCATGTGGGGCAGGGGCGAGGTCTCGTCGGAGATCTCGTCGATGTCGAAGAACACCGCGCCGGGGATGTGGCCGGCCTCGAACTCCTCCTTCGGGTCGCGCGGCGTGCCGGGCATGAACCACGAGGCGTCGACGATGCGCACGTCCGGGGCGTCGAGGTGGTCGGCCAGCCAGGCGGTCGAGACGAGCGGGTCGGCGTGGGTCATGGCTGGCCTTTCAGACTTGAACAGGATCGGCAACTTCGTGTGCGCCGCGCGCAGGCGCAAGCCGTTGAACTGACGCCGTGCGTGGTCCTCGCCCTTCGACAGGCTCAGGATGAGGACCATTTCGCAGGCCGTTCAGTAGGAAACCTCACCCTGAGCTTGTCGAAGGGCGAGGTTTCCGCTCACAGCCAGGGCGGCGTCGGCAGGCCCTTCTCGGCCAGGAAGGCGGGATTGAAGAGCTTGCTCTGGTAGCGCGAGCCGTGGTCGCACAGGATGGTCACGATGGTGTGGCCGGGGCCGAGGTCCCTGGCCAGGCGCACGGCGCCGGCGACGTTGATCCCCGTGGAGCCGCCCAGGCACAGGCCCTCGTGCTGCACCAGGTCGAAGATCTGCTCCATCATCTCCTCGTCGGAGACGCGGTAGGGATGGTCGATCGTCAGGCCTTCGAGGTTGGCGGTGATCCGGCCCTGGCCGATGCCCTCGCTGATCGAATTGCCCTCGGCCTTCAGTTCGCCGGCGGCGTACCAGTTGTAGAGCGAGGCTCCGCCCGGGTCGGCCAGGCCGATCTTCACGTCCGCCTTGCGCTCGCGCAGGGCCTGGGCCACGCCCGCCAGGGTGCCGCCCGAGCCGACGGCGCAGATGAAGCCGTCGACCTTGCCGCCGGTCTGCTCCCAGATCTCCGGACCGGTCGTGCGGTAGTGGGCCTCGCGGTTGGCGACGTTGTCGAACTGGTTGGCCCAGATCGCGCCGTTGGGCTCGGTCTTGGCCAGTTCCTCGGCCAGGCGGCCCGAATAGCGGACGTAGTTGTCGGGGTTGGAGTAGGGGACGGCGTCGACCTCGACCAGCTCGGCGCCGAGCAGGCGGATCGCGTCCTTCTTCTCCTGGCTCTGGGTGCGCGGGATGACGATGGTGGTCTTGTAGCCCAGAGCCGAGGCGACCATGGCCAGGCCGATGCCGGTGTTGCCGGCCGTGCCCTCGACCACCCGGCCGCCCGGACGCAGCAGGCCCTTGGCTTCCGCGTCGCGGATGATGCTGAGGGCGGCGCGGTCCTTCACCGACTGGCCGGGGTTCATGAACTCGGCCTTGCCCAGGATCTCGCAGCCGGTGGCCTCGCTGGCGCGGTTCAGGCGGATCAGCGGCGTATTGCCGATGGCTTCGAGAACGTTGGGCGTGACGGGCATGGTCGAAATCTTACGTCTTCGCGCGGAGAAGCGCCGTTGAACAGCAGGGTAGATCGCGATGCGGCCGCCCGGATCAATCCAGATTTCCTGAAAGCGCGGACGCGACGCTCAGCTTCAGTGCGTAGTCGCCTGGGTCTGGATCACGTTCAGAAGCGCCAGGCCGCCGGCCGCGGCCGTCGCCGCGCACCAGGCCCCGCACAGTCCATCTATGCCCACGAGGCTGTTTTCGACCGCGTCGGCCAGGATGCCCTCGGCCACCAATGACGAAGGCTCGCCCAGGAGCTGGTTGTCGTGCAGCTCGCGGCACCAGGCGCCG
>JASGDR010000437.1:0-4896 GCA_047607095.1 Caulobacter sp. | reverse complement strand
CGAGCAGAAGCGCGTCGACCGCGACAGCGCCGCCTTCGGCGAGGTGTCGTTCGACATCACCCCGAAACTGACCGCTACGGCGGGCGTGCGCTTCTTCAAGGCCGACAACTCGCTGGTCGGCTTCTACGGCTACGGCGCGGGCTACGGCTCGACCGGCGAGCGGGCCTGCTTCAAGGGCGCGGTCGTCTCCGGTTCGCCCTGCACCAACCTCGACAAGCGGGTGAAGGAGACGGGCAACACGCCCACGTTCAACCTCACCTACAAGTTCGACGACGATAAGCTGATCTACGCCACCTATTCGGAAGGCTACCGGCCGGGCGGCATCAACCGTCGCGGCACCCTGCCGCCCTACCTGTCGGACTACCTGAAGAACTACGAGTTCGGCTGGAAGACCACCTGGGCGCAGAACCGCTTCCGCTGGAACGGCTCGGTCTATTTCGAGAAGTGGGACAAGTTCCAGTTCTCGATCCTGGGCGCCAACGGCCTGACCGAGATCAAGAACGCCGGCGCGGCCGACATCAAGGGCGTGGAGTCGGACATCACCTGGCGTCCGACCCGGGGGCTGACCATCAACGCCTCGGCCGCCTACACCGACGCCAAGCTGTCGGAGAACTACTGCGGCTACACCGACTCGGCCGGCAATCCGGTGACCGACTGCGCCGATCCGGAAGCGCCCGACGGCACGCGCCTGCCGGTGACGCCGAAGATCAAGGCCAACCTGACGGCCCGCTACGAGTTCGACCTGGACGACTTCAAGGCGTTCCTGCAGGGCTCGCTGGTCGGGCAGTCGGGCAACTGGTCGGACCTGCGCCTGCACGAACGCGAGATCCTCGGCTATCAGGACGGCTACACCACCGTCGATCTGTCGGGCGGCTTCTCGCGCGACAGCTGGACGATCACGGCCTACCTGACCAACGCCTTCGACGAGCGGGCCAGCCAGACCCGCTTCGTCCAGTGCGACGAGGACACCTGTTCGGAGAAGGTCTACATCATCCCGATCCAGCCGCGGACCTTCGGCCTGAAGTTCGGCCAGAAGTTCTGATCGCGGAAGAAGATCGCGCCGCCCCCGTCCCTAGGGACGGGGGCGGTTGCGCGTTCCTCGTCCTGGTGAAAGCATGACCATATGAGTACGCCCGCGCCCAAGGCCCTCGGCTTCTGGATGTGCAGCGCCCTGGTCGTCGGCAACATGATCGGCTCGGGCGTCTTCATGCTGCCGGCCTCGCTGGCCCCCTACGGCTGGAACGGGGTGCTGGGCTGGATCGTCACCATCGCCGGCGGCCTGGCCCTGGCCTTCGTCTTCGCCCGGCTGGCGGCGGCCCTGCCGCGCGAGGGCGGTCCCTACGCCTACACCCAGGAGGCTTTCGGGCCGACGGCGGGCTTCATCGTCGCCTGGGCCTACTGGATCTCGCTGTGGGTCGGCAACGCCGCGATCGCCACCGGCGCGGTCAGCTATCTGTCGGTGCTGGTTCCGGCCATCGCCAAGGTTCCCGGCCTGCACGCCCTGGTCACCCTGAGCCTGATCTGGGGGCTGATCGGCGTGAACTGCCTGGGCGCGCGGCTGGCGGGCGAGGTGCAGGTGGTGACCACCGTGCTGAAGCTGCTGCCGCTGGTCGCGGTGCTGGGCCTTTCGGTCTGGCTGCTGGGCAGCAAGGGCGCGGCGGCGGTGACCACGCCGCTGCACGGCGCCCAGCTGGGCGGCCCGGGCCTCGTCGCCGCCTCGGCCCTGACCCTGTGGGCCTTGCTGGGCCTGGAGTCGGCCACGGTGCCGGCCGACAAGGTCAGGGACCCGGCCCGCACCATCCCGCGCGCCACCCTGTTCGGCGCGGCCTTCACCGGCGTCGTCTACCTGCTGGTCTGCTCGGCGGTGGTGCTGCTGTCGCCGCCCGACGCGCTGAAGGCCTCCAACGCCCCGATGGCCGAGTTCATCGGCCGGTTCTGGGGGCCGGGCGCGGCCATGGCCGTGGCCGCCTTCGCCGTCATCAGCGCCTTCGGGGCCCTGAACGGCTGGGTGCTGCTGCAGGGCGAGATGCCCTACGCCATGGCGCGGGGCGGAGTGTTCCCTGCCTTTCTGGGCAAGTCCTCCAGTCGAGGAACGCCGGTGCGGGCGCATCTGGTCTCGGGCCTGTTCCTGACCGCGCTGGTGGCTATCAACTACGCCAAGTCGATGGCCGACCTCTTCACCTTCATCGCCCTGCTGGCGACCACGGCCTCGCTGTTCACCTACCTGGCCTGCGCGCTGGCGGCGCTGAAGCTGCAGCGCGCCGGCCGCGTGCCGGGTTCGCGCCTGCTGACCATCGTCGCCGTGCTGGCCGGGCTCTACGCGGTGTTCACCCTGTTCGGCGCGGGCAAGGAAGCCGTGCTGTGGGGGCTGGTGCTGCTGGCCGCCGGGGTTCCCGTCCATTTCCTGATGCGCCGCGCGGCGCGTGCGTGAGGCCTGCGCCATGATCCTGCGTTCGACCCTGGCTGCTCTGGCGGCGCTGGCGGCTGTTCCGGCCCTGGCCGCCGAAGCCCCGAAGCCCACCTACGTCCACGCCGGACGGCTGGTCGATCCGGTCGCCGGCAAGGTGCTGACCGACCGGCTGATCCGCATCGAGGGCGAGCGCATCGTCGCCGTCACTGCCTGGACCGGCGCCCCGGCCGACGGTCCGGTGCTGGACTGGTCGAGCCTGACCGTGCTGCCCGGCCTGATCGACATGCACACCCACATCGTCGACCAGGAGCAGACCGAGAACATCGCCGAGCCGCTGCTGACCACGGCCGCCGAGCAGGCCTATATCGGCGCGGCCCACGCCCGCACGACCCTGATGGCCGGCTTCACCAGCGTGCGCGACGTCGGCACCTGGCGGGCGTTCGGCGACGTGGCGCTGCGCGACGCCATCGACAAGGGCTATGTGCCCGGCCCGCGCATGTCGGTGGCCGGCGCCTATGTGACCACGCCCGGCGGGGGCGGGGAGGTGACCGGCATCGCCGCCGACGTCGGCATCCCGGCCGAGATGCGCCGGGGCGTGGTCGAGGACGTGGCCGACACCCATCGCAAGACCCGCGACATCCTGGTGCACGGCGCCGACTTCCTGAAGCTGATCGCCACCGGCGCGGTGCTGACCGTCGGCACCGAGCCGGGCCAGCTGGAGCTTTCCGGCGAGGAGATCCAGGCCGCCGTCGAGGAGGCCGCCAAGCGTGGAACCTACGCCACCGCCCACGCCCACGGGGCCGAAGGGATCAAGGTGGCGGTGCGGGCGGGCGTACGCTCGATCGAGCACGGCTCGCTGATCGACGACGAGGGGATCGCCCTGATGAAGGCCAAGGGGGCCTGGCTGGTCGCCGACATCTACAACGGCGACTACATCGACGAGATCGGCACGAAGAACGGCTGGCCGGCCGAGACCCTGCGCAAGAACCGCGAGACGACCGACGCTCAGCGGGAAGGCTTCCGCAAGGCGGTGAAGGCCGGGGTGAAGATCGCCTACGGCACCGACGCCGGGGTCTATCCCCACGGCCTGAACGCCCGCCAGATGCCCTATATGGTCAGGTACGGCATGACGCCGATGCAGGCGATCCAGTCGGCCACGACCAGCGCCGCGGCCCTGATGGGCAAGGAAAAGGACGTCGGCTGCGCCCAGGCCGGCTGCTACGCCGACCTGATCGCGGTGGGCGGCGACCCTCTGGCCGACGTCGGCGTGCTGCAGGACGTGGCCAAGGTCATGAAGGGCGGGGTTGTCTACAAGAACGAGCCGTAGATGAAAGATTAACCACTTGGCGCTCGGCGCGGCATGTGCATTGTGCGCTGCAACTCGATGTTGCTGTGCAGCATTGATACAGCTGTCGCAGAGCCGCCCGTGGGGGGATGCTGGCGTCAGCCTCATCAAGGAGCCTCCCCATGGCCGACTCGAACCACTACTACGTCCGCCCGGTCGCCGGCGTCTGGCACGTGACCTGGAACGACTCGCCCGAGCTGATCAGCTCCTGCCCCAGCCAGCACGAAGCCGTGGCCCTGGCCCAGCTCCTGGCCCGCCACATGAAGAGCCAGGGCCGCTACGCCGAGGTTCACGTGGCCGAACCGGAAACCCGCCGTCCGACCTGGGGCCGCAAGGGCCTGGCCGGCGCCGCCGTCGCGGCCTGATCCCGAATTTCCCAGTCTAGGCTGACTTCAGGCCGCTCCGACGTCGTCGGGGCGGTCTTTTTCTTGGGCGCTTTGGCGGACGACCTTCAGCCCAGCCAGGCGCCCGCCGCCGTCTCCAGCGCCCGCACGGCCTCGGCCGCCGAGAAGGTGCTGGGGTCCAGGCACAGCTCCAGCCACAAGCCGTCGACCATCGCCGTCAGGCCGATCGCCGCCAGCCTGCGCTCGCGCGCGCCGCAGTCGGCCAGCAGCGTCTCCAGGCGCGCCCGATAGGCCGCGTAGGACGCCGCGTGGATGGCGGCGATGCGCGGCTTGGTCTTGACCAGGCTCCAGAAGCCGATCCAGGCGGCCAGCAGGTTCTGGTCCAGCACAGGCGGGGCGAAGCTGGCGGCCAGATAGGCCGACAGCCGGGCGCGCGGGTCGCGCCCCGCCGCAGCCACGGCCGCCTCCAGCGCGCCGTCGATCCGCTGGTCCACCGCCTCGTAGGCGGCGGCGATCAGCTCGTCGACGCCCTCGAAATAGTGTCGCAGCAGGCCGGCCGAGACCCCGGCCTCGGCGCAGATGGTCCGCACCGAGGTTCCGGCCACGCCCTCGCGCGCCAGTACGGCCTCGGCGGCGGCGACCAGAGCCTGGCGGCGGACGTCGGCGGTTTCCCGGGTGAAGGGGGCGCGAGTCATGTGAAGACCCCCTCAGTCGCTCCGCGACAGCTCCCCCAGAGGGGGAGCATCTTGCGGGCGCGGTTCCAGATCCTCCCCCTCTGGGGGAGGTGGCCCGGAGGG
>JASGDR010000436.1:0-8020 GCA_047607095.1 Caulobacter sp. | reverse complement strand
GTAGCCGAAGGCGCCGCCCAGCGAGTGGATGTTGCCGTCGAAGGCGGCCCCGATCACGCGGCCCTTGGCGTCGATCACCGGCGAGCCGGAGTTGCCGCCGATGATGTCGTTGGTGGTGACGTAGTCGTAGACCGTCTTCGGGTTCAGCTTGTCCTTGGCGGCGATCCAGCGCGGGGCCGCCTCGAAGGGCTCCGCGCCGGTGACGCGATCGTAGAAGCCGGCGAAGTCGGTGAAGGGCGTGATGGTGCGGCCGCGATGGGTCCAGCCGGCGACCTTGCCGTACGACAGGCGAAGGCTGAAGGTCGCGTCCGGATAGACGCTGTCGCCCAGCACCGCGAAGCGGGCCTTGGCGATGCGCTCGGCGGCGGCGTCGGTCGGCGCGGTCACCGTCGCCTCATAGGTCTTGCGCACCTCGCGGCCCGCGCCCTCGGTCTTCAGCACGAACTGGATCATCGGGTCGTCCGAGGCCTGCACGGCGGCCAGCCCCCCGTCCCACAACGCCTTGCGCACGGCCGGATCGGCCAGCTTGCTGCCGGCGACCAGGCGGGCCGACAGGCCCTCGGGGCTTTCCTTGCCCAGCAGCAGCTTCACCGCCGGGGCGTCGGCGGTCAGATACTCGCGGGTCTTCAACAGCCAATGCTCGAGATAGAGCTGCTCCAGCGGCGCATCGACCGTGCGGTTGTCCAGCAGACGCTTCTCGGCCAGGGCCAGGCGGGTGTCGGCGAATTCGGGCAGGCGCTCGGCCGAGGGCTTAGCGCGCTCCTGGGCGCCGCGAACCAGGGTCCGGGCGTAGCCATAGAGGTCCGAACCGCCGCCGGCGGCCGTCTCCAGCTGGCGCATCGGGACGAACTGGTCGGCCAGGACGACCTGCGCCTTGTCGATCTCGCCCCACGGGTCGCCGATCTCGGCGGCCAGCTTCGGATCGGCGGCGACCTTGGCCCGCAGGTCGGTCTCGGCGGCGCGCTTGGCGTCCATGAACTTCTTGTCGCTCAGCACGAACTGCTGGCCGAAGAAGACCTTGAAGCTGTTCTCAACACCCGCCAGCGGCTGGTTGGCGATGCGCTTGTTCTCTTCGGACTGCTCGCCGAACTGGATCAGGCGGCCGCGCATCTCCGAGCGCTGCAGCTGGCCGATCGGGATGATCAGGTCGCGGTTGGTCTCCAGCTGCGAGACGGTCAGCTGGCGCTGGGTGGTGCCCGGGTTGCCGGCCACGAAGGTCGGCTCGCCCTCGACCGGGGCGGTGGCGCGCCAGGTCAGGTGGTTGGGCGTCACGGCCGGCTTGCCGTCCTCGTACAGGCGCAGGAAGGCGCTATCGAGGTTGAAGCGCGGGAAGTTGAAGTTGTCCGGATCGCCGCCGAAGAAGGCCGTGGCGTATTCCGGCGCGAACACCAGCCGCACGTCGGCGTAGCGGCGGTACTTGTAAACCTTGTACTGGCCGCCGCGATAGAAGCTGATGGTCTGGCAGCGCAGGGTCTTGTCCTGGCCGCAGGCGGCGAGCTCGGCCGTGGCGAAGGCCGCGTCGCGCGCCTTGACGAAGTCCTGGCCGGTCTTGCCCGCGCCTGCCGCCTTGACCTGGTCGGTCACGTCGATGATCGACAGCAGCACCTCGGCCTGCATGCCCGCGCACTTGAGTTCTTCCTCGCGGGCGCCGGTCAGGAAGCCGTCCTTGACGTAGTCCTTGCCCTCGCTCGACAGCGACTGGCTGCAGTCGGCCACGCAGTGGTTGTTGGTCAGCACCAGGCCCTGGCCCGACACCACCGAGGCCGAACAGCCCGTGGTCAGGCGCACGGCCGAGGCCCGCACCGTGTCCAGCCACTTCTGGTCGATGTCGACGCCGTAGGTCTGCTTCACCTTGGCCGAGGGAAAGTTGTCGAAGGTCCACATCCCCTCGTCGGCCTGGGCCGCGCCGGCGGCCGCGAACGAAAGCACCAGGGCCGAGGCGGCCAGAGTCAGGGTCTTCATGAATCGTCCTTGCACGGCGGGGCGCCGCAATTGGCGTACAATATAACAGTTCATAACCAAGCCGAACCGTCGCCGCCAGCCTGTTTCAACCGTCAGGCGCCCAGCGCAATAAACGTGCGCCTGAAACGCGATCCGTCGATGGTATGCGCCTTACCCCGATTTAACTTGGCCAAATGCTGGAGCGGCTGTTCTCCTACAACCATCGATTGGGGTGACCGTCGATCGGGGGAGTTTTCCGGCATGTCGCTGGCGTTGGCCACACTGTTGTATGAATGGCGGCGCTACCTGGCGGCGATCATCGCCCTGGCCTTCGCCGGCCTGCTGGTGCTGGCCCAGGTCGGCATGTTCACAGGCATGGGCAAGGCCTTCACCGCCACCATCGACCGCTCGCCGGCCGACATCATGGTGCTGAGCCCCAAGTCCGAAAGCCTGATGAACGGCGGCAACGGCCTGCCGCGCCGGGTCATGGCCCAGATGTACATGCATCCCGAGGTCATCGAAGTCGCCGACCTGGACGGCGGCGGCGGCATGTGGAGCAACGATCCAGCGCCCGGCAAGAAGCGCGTGCGCGAGTGGATCCAGGTGTCGTCGGTCGACACCCGCAGCGACGCCGTCACCTGGCCGCGCGACTACAACGAGAACATCCGCGTGGCGCTGCTGGAGCCCTACGCCGTCGCCATCGACCGTACGGGCATGGCCAAGCTGGGCATCCAGAAGCTGGGCGACCGCGCGACCATCAACGGCAAGACCGTCTACATCCGCTACATCCTGGACGGCTATCCGAACATGATGCAGCCGACCATCGTGTCCTCGCGCGACACCCTGCGCCTGCTGGGCCAGGCCTCGACCGGCAGCCGCGTCGGCCCCCTGGTGCTGCGCATCAAGGACCCGGCCCGCGCCGAGATCGTCCGCGACCAGCTGAACGCTGTGTCCGACAAGGCCTATCGCGCCTGGACCCGGGCCGAGCTGTCCGAGGCCAACGACGGCGCGATGATGAAGGAAAGCATCATCGGCATCATGCTGGTCTCGTCCCTCATCCTGGGCCTGTTCATCGGCGTGGGCATCACTTCCCAGACCCTGCGCGGGGCGATCCTGGCCAACATCAAGGAGTTCGCCAGCCTGCGGGCGCTGGGCGTCTCGATGGGCTCCCTGCGGATGATCGTCATCGAACTGGGCTTCTGGACCGGCGTCGCCGGCCTGGCGGCGACGGCCGTGCTCGTGTTCGGCGTCACCCTGCTGGCCCGGGGCTATGGCGTGCCCATGAACTATCCGCCGCAGTTGGTCGTGGGCGTGGCGATCTTCCTGATCCTGATCTCCGTGCTCTCGGGACTGATGGCCCTGGGCATCCTAAAGAAGAGCCAACCGGCGGACCTGCTGCGATGAGCGCTCCCTCCCCTAACCACGCGGGCCCGATCCCCGCCGGCAAGACGGCTATCGTCGCCAAGGGCCTGCGCAAGCGGTTCAAGACCGGCCGCACCTATATCGAGGTGTTGAAGTCGGTGGATTTCGACGCCCTGCACGGCGACGTGACCATGGTCATGGGCCCGTCGGGCTCGGGCAAGTCGACCCTGGTGGCCTGCCTCTCGGGCCTGCTGCTCCCCGACGAAGGCCACGTCCAGGCCATGGGCCAGGACCTGTGGTCGATGCCCTCGGGCAAGATCGACAGGTTTCGCCTCGACAACTGCGGCTTCATCTTCCAGGGCTTCAACCTCTTCCCCGCCCTCACCGCCCTGCAGCAGGTCACCACGGTCCTGAAGTACCAGGGCTACGACGTCGGCGCGGCCAGGCGTACGGCGATGACGGCGCTGGAGGAGGTGGGCCTTGGCCAGCGCATCAACCAGCGTCCGTCCGAGCTGTCGGGCGGCGAGAAGCAGCGCGTGGCCATCGCCCGCGCCCTGGCCAAGCAACCCAAACTGCTGTTCGCAGATGAGCCGACCTCGGCCCTCGACGGCGAGAACGGCCAGATCGTCACCCGCCTGCTGCAACGCGCGGCCAAGGAACACGGCGCGGCCGTGATCTGCGTGACCCACGACCACCGCATGGAATCCTTCGCCGACCGCGTCATTCACATCGAGGACGGCCGCATCCTCGACGACCGCCGCGTCACCCCGCCCGCGCCCGCCGCGGCCGACCGCCCCCTCATCGGAGCCTGAGATGCCCGCCCTGTTCCGTAGCCGTCGCTTCTGGCTCATCTCCGTCGGCGCTCTCGCCCTGCTGGGCGGCGGCCTGTGGTACGGCAGCCAGGCCAAGGCCAAGAAGGTCGAGGCCGCCAAGGTCGCCGCCGCCACCCCGGCCACGCCCTACGGCGCCGTCGCCGACGGCAAGGCCGACGTCGAGGGCGGCGTGATCGCCGTGGCCGCCCGCCGCCAGGGCATCGTCGCCCAGGTCTTCGTGCAGGAAGGCGACGTGGTCCAAAAGGGCCAACCCCTGGCCAAACAGGAGGACGACGACGTCCGCCTGGCCGCCGAGACCGCCGCCGCCAACCTCGCCCAGGCCCGCGCCCAGATCCGCGTGCTGGAGGTGAAGAAGACCACAGCCCAGCGCGAGTTCGCCCGCCTTCAGGGCCTAGCCGCCTCGAACTTCGTGGCTGGCCAGCGCCTGGACCAGGCCCGCGACGCCATCGCCGGCGCCGACGCCGAGCTCGGCGCCCAACGGGCGATGGTCGCCACCTACGCCGCCCAACTGAACCAAGCGCGCTACAATCAGGAACTGACGGTCATCCGCGCTCCGGCCGACGGCCGCATCGCCCGCCGCTACGCCAATCCCGGCTCGGGCGCCTCGACCCTGAACGTCACCTCGATGTTCGACCTCGAACCCTCGACCGCCCGGATCATCCGCGCCGAGATCAGCGAGTCGGCCATCCCGTTCGTCTCCATCGGACAGTCGGTCGAGATCATCCCCGAGGCCGACCAGACCAAGGTCTTCACCGGCAAGGTCCTGCGCCGCGCCGCCATGTTCGGGGCCCGCAAGCTGCAGTCCGACGACCCGTCCGAGCGCACCGACGCCCGCGTGGTCGAGGTGGTGGTCAGCGCCGACGACACACCCTTCCTGATCGGCCAGCGCGTGCTGGTGAAGTTCATGAAGCCCGGCCAGATCGCCGGCGCCAAGCGCTCGGGCCCGCAATCGCCGGACCCGGCCAAGAGCTGAAGCCGGTCGGCGCGGGGTCCTCGCCTTCGACAGGCTGCGGTAGAAAACTTCACCCTGAGCTTGTCGAAGGGCGTGGTTTTCGCCCCATCGCCTGATGGCGATCGCCCTTGACGCCCCCTCCCCGCCGCCGCACAAACGCGCGAAACCAAACACGCGTTTGAGGGAGACTTAAGGGCATGGCGGACGACATTCGCTTCGACGGTCAGGTGGCGATCGTCACGGGCGCGGGCGGCGGGCTCGGGCGTCAGCACGCCCTGGAGCTGGCCCGGCGCGGGGCAAAGGTGGTGGTCAACGACCTGGGCGGCAGCGTCGACGGCTCGGGCGGCTCGTCCGACGCCGCCAAGGCCGTCGTGGCCGAGATCGAGGCCCTGGGCGGCGAGGCGATCGCCCACGGCGCCTCGGTGACCGACGACGCCGGCGTCGCGGATCTGGTCAAGACCACGATCGACAAGTGGGGCCGCATCGACATCCTGGTCGCCAACGCCGGCATCCTGCGCGACAAGACCCTGACCAAGATGGAGCTGGCCGACTTCGAAGCGGTCATGCAGGTGCACGTCTTCGGCACCTTCAAGCCGATCAAGGCCGTGTGGGACATCATGAAGGCCCAGAACTACGGCCGCATCGTCGTCACCACCTCGTCCTCGGGCATGTACGGCAACTTCGGCCAGTCCAACTACGGCGCGGCCAAGATGGCGGTGCTGGGCCTGATGAACACGCTGAAGCTCGAAGGCGCCAAGAACAACGTCAAGATCAACGCCATCAGCCCGGTCGCCGCCACCCGCATGACCGAGGGCCTGATGCCGCCGGAGATCCTGGCCAAGCTGAACCCGGAATACGTCACCCCCGGCGTGGTCTACCTGGTGTCGGAAGACGCCCCTACCGGCGCGATCCTGACGGCCGGCGCCGGCGTGTTCGCCCTGGCCCGCATCTTCGAGACCGAGGGCGTCTATCTCGGTGAAGGCGGCCTGTCGGCCGAAGAGGTCCGCGACAGCTGGGAGGCGATCACCGCCGAGCCCGGCCAGCAGGCCTATTTCAACGGCGGCGAGCAGGGCCAGAAGTTCTTTCGCAAGCTGGCCGGCGGCTGAAGCTTACCCAAGGTAAGGCATGAAAGAACGGGCGCGGGATTCAGGTCCCGCGCCCGTCGCTTTTCAATGCTGACAAAACCGTCAAAACAGCGCCATTCGCGATTTAGGCGAAT
This sequence comes from Caulobacter sp., assembly GCA_047607095.1. Classification (GTDB taxonomy): domain Bacteria; phylum Pseudomonadota; class Alphaproteobacteria; order Caulobacterales; family Caulobacteraceae; genus Caulobacter. The sequence goes on along the minus strand of JASGDR010000436.1, from coordinate 1,713 downwards.
ACATGGCTTTACCTAGGGGAAGGTCAGCTTTCTGACGTAACGGCGAATAGAGTGAGGCCTAAAAGGCGCCATTTCTTTGACGCCATGAACAAAATTCACCGCGAAGCGAATAAATAGCAACGTTTTTTGAAAAGATGAGTTAGAGGCGTCGGCAACCTCCAGCGCTGCAAGGCGTTTGGCGGACCGAATACCCTCCCCAAGCTCCCTTAGAAGGTGCGTCAGTCCATGTCTCTCTCGCGTAAGCTCCTCGCCGCCGGCGCGGCCGTCGCCGCCCTCGCCGCCGCCTCGCAAGCCGCCGCTTCGGGCTTCTACCTGCAAGAACAGTCGGTCCGCGGCACGGGCCGCGCCTATTCGGGCGAAGTGGCCGACACCGGCGCCGCCAGCCTGTGGTGGAACCCCGCCGCCATCGCCGGCGTCGAGCACGCCGAAGTCTACGGCGGCTTGAACGCCATCCTGGTCAACTCGGACGTCAAGAACACCGGTTCGACCATCACCCGTCCGGGTCAGACGACCACCTCGATCACGGGCGAGACCCGCGAGAGCAACCCGATCCTGAACGGCCTGCTGCCGAACTTCGCAGGCGCCTGGCGCCTGAACGACAAGATCGTCCTGGGCCTGTCGACCGCCGCTCCGTACAACTTCACCACCAAGTACGGCGACAACAGCTTCGCCCGTTACGACGCCCTGAAGTCGCGCCTGAACTCGGTCGACATCCAAGGCACCGTCGCCTACCGCCTGAACGACAAGATCGACCTGGGCCTCGGCGTCAGCGCCGAATACATGGACGCCAACCTGACCAACGCCCTGCCGCAGGTCTCGCCGCTGCTCAGCGACACCGGCCGCCAGACGCTGGAAGGCAACGGCTGGGACTACGGCTGGAGCGTCGGCACGCAGGTCCGTCCGACCTCGACCCTGACCATCGGCGCCAGCTACCGCTCGAAGATCGAGCACAAGCTCGACGGCACGATCACCGTCGCCGGCCTGAGCAGCGTCCTGGCCGCCAGCAACGGCGCCTATGACGGCTACGCCACCATCACCACCCCGTGGATCGTCAACCTCGGCGCCCGCTGGGCCGTGACGCCGAAGACCACCCTGAACGCCTCGGTCAGCCGCGTCGGCTGGAGCGAGTTCGACGCCATCCGCGTCACCCGCGCCGCCGGCGCCTCGGTCATCGACCAGGACTACAAGGACGTCACCACCATCGCGCTCGGCGTCGATCACCAGCTGACCCCGCGCCTGACCCTGCGCGCCGGCGCCCAGAAGGACCCGACCCCGACCCCGGAAGTGGGCCGCACCGCCCGCGTGCCGGACGGCGACCGCATGCTCTACGCCGTCGGCGCCACCTGGGCCGCCAAGCCGAACCTGATGGTCGACGTGGCCGCCAGCTACATCGACTTCGACAAGGCCGTACTGAACCGCACCGACGTCTCGTACGCCGGCACCGCGGCCCAGACCACGACCGTGCTGAAGGGCGAGGCCACCGGCTCGGGCGCCATCCTGTCGACCGGCGTCCGCTGGACCTTCTAAGGCTTTCCAGCCTCTGAACGCGGAAAGGCCGCCCGGATCGCTCCGGGCGGCCTTTTTGTTTGGAACCTCCCCCTTTGGGGGAGGCGGCCGAAGGCCGGTGGGGGGCGTTTTCAGCTTTCGAGGCGTGGGTCGACTTCGCAGCCGCTCCCCCCTCCGATCGCTACGCGATCGCCTCCCCCACAGGGG
>JASGDR010000435.1:0-4541 GCA_047607095.1 Caulobacter sp. | reverse complement strand
AGGTCGCCCAAGCGCTGGGCGCAGCCGAGGCGTTCGCCGCCGACAGCCAGCGCATCACGGCCGCCCTGGCCGACCGCGCGGCGCTCGCCGCTCAGCTCGATGCGCCGCTGGCCGCCGAAGCCGCCGCCGCGCTCGAAAGCGCCTTGGCGGGCGTCCAGGCTCACGGCCTGCGCGGCCCCGGCGTCATAGCCGCCTTCGAAGACGCCGAGACGGCTCTGCGCCTCGGCGCCCGCCCCGGCCTCGACACGGCCTGGAGCCTGATCCAGACCGCCGAGACCCTGGACGGCGTCGACGTGCGCCAGTTCTCGGGCGCCGCCCAATCCGCCCTTCGCGCAACCGGCGCCGACCTCGACGCCGCGCGCCTGCACGCGCTGGGCGCCGGCTCGCTGGAAGAGGCGAGCGGCCTCGACCATCGCGCCCTGGCCGCCGTCGGCTTCACCGGCCACGAGATCGCCCTGGCCGAGGGCGCCCTGCGCTCCACCGGCGACCTGCGCGCGGCCTTCGCTCCGGCCGTGGTCGGCGCCGACTTCCGCAGCGACGTGCTGGGCGCCGCGCCCGAGGCGCTCGCCGATCCGGCCTTCGACACCCTGGCCTTCGCCGGGTTCACGCCCGAGACGATCGCGGCCGCCCAGGCGCACGCCGTGGGAACGGGACGCATCTTCGACGCCCCGGGCCTGTCCCAGGAGGCTCAGGCGCTCTTCAAGGCCTTCGAGGCGCCGGGCCAGGCCGATCGCATCGCTTTCGCCGCCGCCGTGGAGGCCTTCGCCTGCGCGCCGCAGCCGCTGGTCCTGGTCGCGCCGTTCGACGCCCGGCCGGCCGACCTGCTGCGCCTGCAGGCCTCGGCCGCCCGCGCCGGCGTGCGGGCGCTGAAGCTGTCACGCGCCTCGGCGCCGGCCGATTTCGTTCTCGACCTGCCCGAAGCCCCCGCCGAGGCGCCCCGCGCCGCAAAACCGCCCGAGCCCATCGTCACCGAACGGGTGATCGAAAAGGTGGTCGAGCGCCGGCGCGAGCGGCGCAAGCTGCCCGACCGCCGCAAGGGCTACATCCAGAAGGCCGCCGTCGGCGGTCACAAGGTCTATCTGCACACCGGCGAATACGAGGACGGCGAGGTCGGCGAGATCTTCATCGACATGCACAAGGAAGGCGCCGCCTTCCGGTCCTTGATGAACAACTTCGCCATCGCCGTGTCGCTGGGACTGCAGCACGGCGTGCCGCTGGACGAGTTCGTCGACGCCTACGTCTTCACCAAGTTCGAGCCGGCCGGCCCGGTGACGGGCAACGACTCGATCAAGTCGGCGACCTCGATCCTCGACTATATCTTCCGCGAACTCGGGGTCTCGTACCTGGGCCGCGACGATCTGGCCAACGGCGACCCGCAGGAATTCAACGCCGACGGCCTGGGCCGCGGCAAGAACGCCGACGAGGCCGAGGACGAAGCCGCCGAGCCCGCCCCGCTGCCGGCCTCGAAATTCATCTCCAAGGGCTTCTCGCGCGGCGCGACGCCCGACAATCTGGTGTTCGCCGCCTTCGGCCGCCGCAAGAGCGACGACGCCAAGGCCGCCGCCGCGCCCGCCGACCAGGCCGACATCTGCCCGGCCTGCGGCGACGTGGCCCTCAGCCGCAAGGGCGGCCTGGTGGTCTGCGAAAGCTGCAACGGCCAGGCCGAACGGCCCTCGCCGCGCGGATGATTCTTTGCTGGAAGCGTGACGGCCGTCGAAGCCGCTCACGCTTTCGGCTGTCACGCTTGCTCTGGCGCGGAGCTTGCTGCGAAGGCGGCGAGTCCCGTATGCCGTCTTCACCTTCGCCAAGGACGCGTGCCGAAATGAAACCGCTGGCCCTTCTCGCCGCCGCCGCGCTGTCGACCCTGGCCCTGGCCGGTCCCGCCCTGGCGCAGAACGCCGGACAGATCGAACGCGTCCGCCGCGGAGCCGACTGCCCCAAGTGCAATCTCTTCCAAGCCGACCTGTCGGGCCTGACCCTGAAGGGCAAGAACCTGGCCGGCGCCCGTCTGCGGCAGGCCGACCTGTCGCTGGCGGTGATGGGCCGCGCGCGGTTCACCGGCGGCGACCTGCGCGACGTCAACGCCTATGGCGGCGTCTTCGGCGGCGCCAGCTTCGCCCACGCCAACCTGACCAACGCGACCTTCGTCGGCGCCTATCTGGAAGGGGCCAGCTTCGCCGGCGCCGACCTGTCGGGCGTCAACTTCTCGGGCGCCGAGATGGATCGCGCCACCGGCCTGACCCAGGGCCAGCTGAACCGCGCCTGCGGCGATCCCTCGACGACCCTGCCGCGCGGTCTGTCGATCCCGCGCTGCCGCTAGCCATCCCCCTCGTCCGCACAGGACGTCATCGCCCGCTTCATGCGGGCGATGACGTTTGTATGGGATGCGAAAAGCAAATGGCCCGCCCACGAGGTGGACGGGCCATTGAACTTCGCTACCGCGAGCCCACTACACCTTGATCGGCGGGGCCGTGCGGATGTGCAGTTCCTTGAGCTGCTTGTCGAGCACGTTGGCCGGGGCGTTCATCAGGAGGTCCTGGCCCTGCTGGTTCAGCGGGAAGGCGATGACCTCGCGGATGGCGACCTGCTCGGCCAGCAGCATGACGATGCGGTCGATGCCGGGGGCCAGACCGCCGTGCGGCGGGGCGCCGAAGCGGAAGGCGTTCAGCATGCCGCCGAACTGCTCCTCGACCACTTCCGGACCGTAGCCGGCGATCTCGAAGGCCTTCAGCATGATCTCGGGCTTGTGGTTCCGGATCGCGCCCGAGCACAGCTCGTAGCCGTTGCAGACGATGTCGTACTGGAAGGCGCGGATGGTCAGGGGATCCTGGCCCTCGAGCGCCTCGATGCCGCCCTGCGGCATCGAGAACGGGTTGTGCGAGAAGTCGACCTTCTTCTCGTCCTCGTTCCACTCGAACATCGGGAAATCGACGATCCAGCAGAACTTGAACTGCTCTTCGGCGACCAGCTTCAGCTCCGTGCCGACGCGGGTGCGGGCGAGACCCGCGAACTTGGCGAACACCGACGGATCGCCAGCCACGAAGAAGGCGGCGTCGCCGGCGCCGAGGCCCAGGCTTTCCATCAGGGCCTGCGTCGGCTCGCCCAGGTTCTTGGCGATCGGGCCGCCCCAGCCGCCCTGGTCTTCCGACCAGAACACGTAGCCGAGGCCCGGCTGGCCTTCGCCCTGAGCCCAGCTGTTCATGCGGTCGCAGAACGCCCGCGAACCGCCGGTCGGGGCCGGAATGGCCCAGATGGCGTTCTTGGCGTCGGCGCCGAGGATCTTGGCGAACAGGCCGAAACCGCCGTCACGGAAGTGCTCGGAGACGTCGGCCATCTTGATCGGGTTGCGCAGGTCGGGCTTGTCGCTGCCGTACCAGGCCATCGACTGGGCGTAGGTGAGACGCTCGAAGCCCTTGTGCTCGAAGGTCTGGCCGAAGTCGTTGGTGAAGGTGTGGGTCTCGCTGATCGGCGAGACGGGCTTGCCCGAGCCGAATTCCTCGAAGACGCCGTGCATCACCGGCTCGATCGCCGCGAACACGTCTTCCTGGGTCACGAAGCTCATCTCGACGTCGAGCTGGTAGAACTCGAGCGAGCGGTCGGCGCGCAGGTCTTCGTCGCGGAAGCACGGGGCGATCTGGAAGTAGCGGTCGAAGCCCGAGACCATCAGCAGCTGCTTGAACTGCTGGGGCGCCTGCGGCAGGGCGTAGAACTTTTCCGGGTGCAGACGCGAGGGCACCAGGAAGTCGCGCGCGCCTTCCGGCGACGACGCGGTCAGGATCGGCGTCTGGAACTCGTTGAAGCCCTGGGCGAACATACGGTTGCGGATCGACTGGATCACGCGCGAGCGCAGCACGATGTTCTTGTGCAGGGTCTCGCGGCGCAGGTCGAGATAGCGGTGCTTGAGGCGGATCTCTTCCGGATAGTCCGGCTCGCCGAAGACCGGCAGCGGCAGCTCGTCGGCGGTCGACAGCACCTCGACGTCGGTGACGCGGATCTCGATCTCGCCGGTCGGCAGGTTCGGGTTCACGACGGCGGCGTCGCGGGCGATCACCACGCCGTCGACGCGGATGACGCTCTCGGCGCGCAGGCGCTCGACGATGGCGAAGCCCGGGGTCTCCGGGTGCAGGACGAGCTGGGTCAGGCCGTAGTGGTCGCGCAGGTCGATGAAGACCAGGCCGCCGTGGTCGCGCTTGCGGTGGATCCAGCCCGACAGACGCACATTGGCGTTGGTGTCGCTGGCCCGAAGAGCGCCGCAGTTATGGGTGCGATAGGCGTGCATCGTGGTCATGGAAGGCTTTGAAACGCGTTGATTTGCAAGGCGCGGAAAGGCGCATGCGGGGGCGTTTATGTCAAGGATTCTGGCAATCTTGTTCCTTCTCCGCCTGCGCAAGAAGGTGGCGCGCGCCCTTGGAAACCTCCCCCCGTGGGGGAGGCGGCCGAAGGCCGGCGGGGGGACGGTTTCAGCTTTCCGGGCGGTGGGTGGTTTCGCAAGTACTCCCCCCACCGATCGCTGCGCGATCGCCTCCCCCACGGGGGGAGGT
>JASGDR010000434.1:0-3175 GCA_047607095.1 Caulobacter sp. | reverse complement strand
TTTCTCCCGCATAAACAGCCCCCCTGTGTGGGTGTCCTGTCGGAGACGCGGAGTGTGGGGGCCCCCCTCCGGCCCTCCGGGCCATCTCCCCCAGAGGGGGAGCATCTTGAGGCGTCAGAACGGCTTGTCGCCCTTCACCCACAGGCGGTGCATGGTCCGGAAGTACTTCTTGTCGTCGTACAGGGTGCCGGTGTGCAGGGTGCAGCGGTTGTCCCACATCAGGATGTCGCCGACCCGCCACTTGTGGGCATGGACGAAGCGGTCCTGGGTCATGAATTCCACCAGCTCGTCGAGCAGGGCCAGGCCCTCGGGGCCGGGCTTGCCGATCACCTCGGTCACCGTGCCGGTCGAAGGCCACAGGGCCTTGCGGCCGTCCGACGGGTGGGTGCGGATCAGCGGGTGCTCGACGTCGGGATTGGCCGCTTCCATCTCGGGCGACAGGATCATCTGCTCGCCGAAGGTGCGGGTGGCCATGAAGTGCTTGTAGCTGTGGTGCAGTTGCAGCGGCAGCAGCTCGGCCTGCTTTTCGGCCGACAGGGCGTTCCAGGCCGCGCAGCCGTCGGCCAGCAGGGTGTCGCTGCCTTCCTCGGGCGCCTCCACGCAGTAGAGCATGGTCAGCATCACCGGCTCGGGCTTGTAGCTGTAGTCGGTGTGCCAGCCGACGCCGTCGTTGTGGGCCCCGATCGGCTGGCCGTCGACGACGCGGTTGGAGAGGATGAAGATCTTCGGATAGCCCGGCAGGGTGAAGCGGGTCTGGGTGTGGTCTTCCGCGTCGCCGAAGCGGCCGATGAAGGCCATCAGGTCGTCGGGGGTCAGCGTCTGGTCGCGCACCAGCACCGCGCCGTGGGCGTGGAAGGCGGCGACCACGCCGTCCAGTTCGGCGTCCGAGGCCGTCGGCAGGTCGATGTTCAGGATCTCCGCGCCGAAGTCGGCCCCGAAGTCGGTCTTCAGGGGCTTCTTGGCCAGGGCGGGCGGCGCTTGCGCGAGCATGGGATCGACCTTCCGGTGACTAGGTTGCGGCGAGCCTAGGCGGCTGAAAAACCACGGTCTTGCCTCAGGGCGCACCGTCTCTTTCCGCCGTCTCGTGCGCGTAAGGTCAAAAGCGGCGCGCCTGCGCGCCCCAGCGACAGCAGCGCCCGTTGCGCGGGCGACGGCGCGGCGCGCCGCTGCGGCCGACCAAGTTTTCGTGCGCGCTGGAGCAAGACCGGGGCGCGGGGCGGCGCCAGCCTTGAGGGGTCTTCTCTCCTCCCAGTCCCCCTTTCAGAGCGAGCGCCCGGCCGTGACCCTGTTCAGCGACGCCTTCTTCGACGGGCTGTCGAGTTCCGCCTCCGACGTCGGCTCGGCCGAGACCCTGCCGCCGGCCTGCTACACCGACGCGGCGTTCTACGAGTTCGAGAAGGCGGCCCTTTTCGATCGCGAATGGCTGTGCGTGGGGCGGGTGGACCAGGTGAAGGAGCCCGGCGACTTCTTCACCACCGAGATCGTCGGCGAGCCGATCCTGGTCACCCGCAACCGGGCCGGCGAGATCAAGGCGATGTCGTCGGTGTGCCAGCACCGCGCCATGCTGGTGGCCGAGGGCAAGGGCAACGCCCGGGGCTTCGTCTGCCCCTATCACCACTGGGTCTATTCGCTGAACGGCGACCTGGTGAACGCCCCGGCCATGGAGCGCACCTGCGGCTTCGACAAGAAGAAGATCAGCCTGCCGACCTTCAAGGTCGAGATCTGGCTGGGCTTCATCTTCGTCAATTTCGACGCGGACGCCGCGCCGCTGGCGCCGCGCCTTCAAGCCGTCGAGGCCGCCATCGCCAATTTCGACCTCGAGTCCGCCGAGGACCTGGAGCCGATGACCGGCCAGTTCGCCTGGAACTGGAAGGTGATGTTCGAGAACAACAACGACGGCTACCACGCCAGCAAGCTGCATCGCGGCGTGCTGCACGACTTCATCCCCAGCGAGCTGGCCAGCTTTCCTGAAGCCGAACCCGAAGACGCCGGCTTCCTGCGCTACAACGGCACCCTGCACCCGGACGCCAGCTTCAACCCGACCCAGAAGGCGGTGCTGCCGATCTTCCCCAAGCTGTCGGACGAGGACCGGAGCCGGGCGACCTTCGCCAACATCCCGCCCACCCTGTCGCTCGTCATGACCAGCGACATGGTCATCTACCTGATCCTGCGGCCGACGGGCCCGGAGACCATGGCCCAGGACACCGGCATCCTGGTGGCCCCCGGCACCCGCGACTCCTACGGCTTCAAGGAGCGGCTGGAGATGATCATGACCTCGGCCGGCCAGATCATCGCCCAGGACATGCATGTCGACGAGCTGGTCCAGAAGGGCCTGCGCTCGCGCTTCGCCATCCGCGGCCGCTATTCCTGGCAGGAAGGCGCCCAGGTGCAGTTCAACCGCTGGCTCGCCCCGCGCTACCAGGCCCAGTGGGACCGGATGAAGGGCGCATCCGCCGCGCCCTCGACCCCGGTGGAGGCCGCCTGAGATGACCTCGCGCCTTCCCGTCGTCTTCTTCGGTCACGGCAGCCCGATGATCGCGCTGGAGACCAACGACACCACCAAGACCTGGCGCGCCATGGCGCAGGACATCGAGGCCCGCTGCGGCAAGCCCAAGGCCATCCTCTGCGTCTCGGCCCACTGGATCACCCGGGGCGTCGGCGTCACGGCCATGAGCCACCCGCGCACCATCCACGACTTCGGCGCCTCGTTCCCGCGCGCCCTGTTCGAGGTGCAATACCCGGCGCCCGGCTCGCCGCAGCTGGCGGCCCGCGTGCGCGACCTGCTCGCGCCCGAGATCCCGGTCGTGCTGGACGAGCGCCAGTGGGGTTTCGACCACGGAACCTGGTCGGTGCTGTGCAAGGCCTATCCCGACGCCGAGGTACCCGTGATCCAGCTGTCGATGGACGGGAGCAAGCCGCCGGAATGGCACTACGAGATGGGTAAGCGCCTGGCGCCGCTGCGCGACGAGGGCGTGCTGATCGTGGGCACCGGCAACATCGTCCACAACCTGCCGGCCATGGACTGGGGCGATCGGTACTGCCCGCCCTACGACTGGTCGCAGCGCTTCAACGAGGCGATCAAGGCGGCCATCGCCGACGACCAGCCGCGGACCGCCGTCGCGTTCGAAAAGCTGGGCGAGGACGCCCGCCGCTCGGTTCCGACGCCCGACCACTA
>JASGDR010000433.1:0-3196 GCA_047607095.1 Caulobacter sp. | reverse complement strand
GTCGGCCACGACGGCGCGGCCTTAGCGGCTCTGGGCCGAGGCGGGGGCGGGCGCCGGAGCGTCCTGGCGGGCGACCCGCGGCCCCTGGGCGGCGTCGGCGAAGGACGGGCCGGAGCGATCGCGGACGTCGACCTTGACCTCGACCGACAGGCCGGGCCGCAGGGCCGCGCCCAGCGGGCTGCGGTCGACCACGATCTTCACCGGCAGGCGCTGGGTGATCTTGGTGAAGTTGCCGACGGCGTTCTCGACCGGGATCAGGGCGAACTCCTGGCCGGTGGCCGGGGCGAAGCTGTCGACCTTGCCGACGATCTTCTGCTTGCCGAAGGCGTCGGCCTTGATCTCGACCGGCTGGCCGATGCGCAGGCGCGAGACCTGGGTTTCCTTGAAGTTGGCGACCACGAAGCTCTGGCCCAGCGGCACGACCGACATCAGCGACGTGCCCGGCTGCACCAGCTGGCCCGGGCGCACGGTGCGGGCGCCGACGACGCCGGCGGCGGGGGCGCGGATTACGGTGCGTTCCAGGTCGATGCGGGCCTGGTCGACGGCGGCGTGGGCGGCGGCGGCCTGGGCGATGGTCTGGGCGCGGGCCGAGCCCAGCGCGCCGGCTGTGCGGCGCTCGGCCTCCAGGGCCGCCTGGGCGCTGGCGACGGCGGCGTCCGACTGCTTGGCGCCGGCGCGTTCGGTCTGGACCTTCTGCTGCGAGACCCAGCCCTGCCTGGCCAGGGCGTCGTAGCGCTCGACGTCGGCGCGGGCCCGGCCGGCGTCGGCCTGGGCGCTGGCCACGCCCGCCTGGCGCTGCTGGATCAGGGCCTGTTCGAGGATGGCCTTGTCGTCGACGCTCTTGATGGCCGCGTCGAGGGCGGCGGCGTTGGCGATCGCCTGGTCGAGCTTGGCCTGGAAGGTCGAGGGGTCGATCTTGGCCAGCACCTGGCCGGCTTCGACCCGCTGGTTGTCGGCCACCAGAACCTGCGCCACGTAGCCCGTCACCTGAGGGCTGACCGAGACCGTGTCGGCCTGGACGAAGGCGTTGTCGGTGCTCTCGAAGCGCTGCTTGTCGATGTACCAGAACACGCCGCCGGTCAGGATGGCGATCCCGGCGACGCCGGCGACCAGCATGGGAACCAGCTTCTTCTTCTTCGCCTCGGCCATGGCCCAACCTTGTGAGGAAAACCGGAAAGCGTCCCGAGGGCCCAAATGTTCGCCTGGCGGACGCGACGCGGGATAAGTGGACGAGCTCGTCCAAAAATCAAGCGCCTAACACTGCGGCATGGTGCGGCGCCGCGAGGATGTTTGAACCTCCCCCCGTGGGGGAGGTGATCGCGAAGCGATCGGTGGGGGGAGGAGGTCGGCAATCGGCCGTCTCTCCAGAAGCTGAAAACGGCCCCCCACCGGCCTTCGGCCGCCTCCCCCACAGGGGGAGGTTTCTTCAGGCCGCCTTCTTCTCCGCGATCCAGGCGTCGACCTGGACCTCCAGCACGTCGAGCGGCACGGCGCCGTTCTTGAGCACCGCGTCGTGGAAGCCGCGCAGGTCGAACTTGGGACCCAGCGCCGTTTCGGCCCGGGCGCGCAGCTCGCGGATCTTCAACTCGCCCAGCTTGTAGGCCAGGGCCTGGCCGGGCCAGGTGATGTAGCGGTCGACCTCGGCCTCGATGTTGGTGCGGGAGAGGGCGGTGTTCTCCAGCATGAAGGCGATGGCCTGGTCGCGGGTCCAGCCCTTGGAATGGATGCCGGTGTCGACCACCAGGCGGCAGGCGCGCCACATCTCGTAGGAGAGGCGGCCCATGTCCTTCTCGGGCGTGTCGTAGAGGCCCATCTCGATGCCCAGGCGCTCGGAATAGAGCCCCCAGCCCTCGACGAAGCCGGTGAAGAAGGCGGCGTTCTTGCGGAACTCCGGCAGGTCCAGCTCCTGCTGGAGCGCGATCTGGTGGTGGTGGCCGGGCACGGCCTCGTGCACCGTCAGGGCCGGCATCTCGTAGAGCGGCCGCTGGTCGAGATGGGTGGTGTTGACGAAATAGACCCCCGGCGCGCCCGTGCTGGCGAAGCCGGGGTTGTAATAGGCCGTGGTGTTGCCCTCGGCGATCTCGGCCGGGATCTCGCGCACGGTGTAGGGCAGGCGGGGCAGGGTTCCGAACAGCTTGGGCATCCAGCCGTCGATGGTCTTGGCCAGGTACGTCGCCTCGCGCATCAGCTCGCCCGGGGTCTTGGCGTAGTACCTGGGATCGGTGCGCAGCTTCTCGATGAAGGCCTTGCGGTCGGGCGCGATCCCGCTCTTGCGGGCCACCTCGTCCATCTCGGCGCGGATGCGGGCCACTTCCGACAGGCCCAGCTGGTGGATCTCCTCGGGCGTCTTCGTCGTCGTGGTCATCACCCGGACCTGGTAGGCGTACCAGGCCGGGCCCTGGGGCAGGGCCGAGGCGCCGATGCTGGTCCGGCACCTGGGCGCGTATTCCTTTTCGTAGAAGTCCGACAGGGCCTGGTAGGCGGGATTGATCTTGCCGGCGATCGCCGCCTTCGCCCGCGCCTGCATGGCCGCCCAGTCGGCGTCGGAGACGGTCGAGGGCTTCTTGGCCTTGAACGGCTTGTAGAAGGCCGAGGCCTCGGGGTCCTCGACGATGGTGGCGGTGATGGTCGCGCCGAACGCCTTCATCGGCTCGCAGGGCTGGACGTAGCCCTTCTTCAGCCCCTCGCGCACGGTCTCGATCGAGGTCTTGTTGTAGGCCGGATAGAGGTCCAGCCGGGTCAGGTAGCTGTCGTAGTCGGCCTTGGTGAAGAACGGCAGCATGTCGGGCAGGGCGGCGAAATACTGGTGCCAGCTGCCGATGCTGGAGAACAGCATGGTGCGCTGGCCGAACCGATTGCCCTCGACCTGCTCGCTCAGCATCCGGTGCAGGATCGCCTTGTTGACCCGGTCGGCCGGCGACAGGCCCGCATCCGAAATGGCGTCGAGACGCTTGAGGAACGCGGCGGCCTCGGCGGCGCGGCGGTCGGCGGAGGCCAGGGACGGGTCGTCCAGCTGGTCGTCATAGGTCCGCACGCCCAGCAAGGTGGCCTGGATCGGCGCGCCCTTCAGCCACCAGGCCCAGTGCTCGTCGATCAGGGTCTTCAGCGCGGCGGTCGCGGCCTGGGCGGGCAGGGCGGGCGACGCCGCCAGACGCGCGGGCTCGGCCTGGGTGCGGGCCAGGGCTTGCGGGGCGAG
>JASGDR010000432.1:0-10202 GCA_047607095.1 Caulobacter sp. | reverse complement strand
GATCCCATCGTCTGGCGCGAAAACCTGCGCTCTTTTCTGAAAGACCTCAAGGACAATGGCTAATCTTCTCGTTACCGGCGGCGCAGGCTTCATAGGAGCCAATTTCGTGCATCACTGGCGCAGGATCGCGCCAGACGATGGGATCGTCGTGCTCGATGCCCTGACTTATGCCGGGAATGCGGCCAATCTGAATGGGGTGAGCGGCGTCGACCTAGTGGTTGGGGATATCTGCGATACGGACCTGGTAGTGAAGCTGATCGACGAGCGGCGCATCGATTCCATCGTGCACTTTGCGGCGGAAAGTCACGTCGATCGGTCGATCATCGGACCAGATGCCTTCATCAACACGAATGTCATCGGCACGCATAGCCTGCTGAAGGCGGCAAAGACCATGTGGCTGGATCGGGGGAGCGGCCGCCCCCATCGATTCCATCATGTGTCGACCGATGAAGTCTATGGTTCGCTCCAGCCAGAGGACGCCGCCTTTTCGGAGGTGACACCCTATGCGCCCAATTCGCCTTATTCAGCATCCAAGGCGGCATCGGATCATCTGGTGCGCGCCTATCATCATACCTACGGGTTGCAGACGACCACCAGCAACTGTTCGAACAATTATGGGCCGTTCCAGTTTCCCGAAAAACTTATTCCCCTCTTCACTCTGAATGCCCTCAATGGCCGCAAGCTTCCCATCTATGGCGATGGCCAGAATGTACGCGATTGGCTGCATGTGGAAGATCATTGCCGGGGCATCGAACTGATCCTCAGAAAAGGCCGGATCGGCGAAACCTACAATATCGGCGGCGGTCAGGAATTAAACAATTTGGCGGTGGTGGAGGAAATCTGCCGGGGCATCGACGCGGCGCTGACGGAAGACGCCGATCTGAGGGAACGCTTCCCGCATTCTCCGGCAGCGGAGGGCCGATCGTCGGCTGAACTCAAGACCTTTGTCGAGGATCGCAAGGGGCATGACCGACGCTATGCGATCGATGAGACGAAAATCAGGCGGGAACTGGGCTATGTTCCCGGCCGTAATTTCCAGCAGGGATTTGCGGAGACACTGCGGTGGTATCTTGCGCGTGAAGACTGGTGGGGGCCTCTTCTTTCCCTCCATGCCCGCAGCGCGTAAACTGGCGCGATGTCCATCCATGGACTTAATTGAAAGGAAGGCATGATCGGTTTCCTGCGTCAAAGGCGGTTTCGAACAATTGCCCGCCAAGCGGAATCCGCAATGGCGCGGGGCGACTGGTCGGATGCGGCGGCTGGTTTCGTCAAAGCCTTGCACCTGATGCCCCAACGATCCGATTTACGTGTACAATATGCCCATGCCCTGAAGGAACTGGGGCAGACGCCAGCGGCTCTTGCACAATATGAGCTGGCTTCGGCGGATAACGACGATGGCTGCTATCATCTAGTGAGCCTGAAGGCGCAGGTCGGGGACAGGGAAGAGGCAACCGAAGCGTTGGCCGATCTTCTGCGCCGCAGCCCGGATTATGAAGCGGCTTATTCCGCTTTGCACAAATGGGGCCTGTCCGACCTTCTGCCGTCCAGTCTGAAGGATCGGCTGCTCGTCCAGCAGCATGACGGCTGGGTCAGGAGTGTGAAGGAACTCGAGACGTTCACCGAACGGATCCATATTCTGGGCGAGACCGGGTTGGAAAGATACGACGAAGTGCGCGCCCGAATGCTCAGGGCTGCACCATTCGATGAACGGGCCGATGCCGCGACGTTGCGCGTGATCGTCGACGCGCGACGATCACAGCCCGCCTTCGTCCGTTCGACGTTGATCAGCTTGCGAGAATCCCGCCACCGGTATTGGGAAGCCGTAGTTATCGCTTCCGCCGCGCTGCGCGATCATCCGGTGGCGAGCTTGGCCGATCTGGACGAACGGATTCGTTTCCTATGCGAAGGCGAGGAGGATGATACTGGGCAGGTCCTGGCTACCCTCTACCTTTCCGCAGGCACCTGTGTCGAACCGGCGGCGCTCGGCTGGATGGCGCATGTGATGGCGACCACGGAGACAACCGCCTGCATGAGCGATTGGGACCATTGCATATCCAGATGGGATGGGCCCGACCGCTATTTTGACCCGAAGCTCCATGGCCAGTTCGATGTGGATTGGCTGCTGACCACGGATTTTCCACCGCCCCTGATCGCCATTCGGCAGGATGAGGCGGGAATATCGGCCCTCGATCCGGAAGGACGGCGGGAAGCCCTCGCGGCCCTTTTCCTCTCGGGAAAATATGTGGCGCATGTTCCGCTTCCGCTGGCTTCAGTCACACGCATTCCCGATCGAGCGGAACAAGCAAGGGAATCGGAGGGACCTGCGCCCGTCTGGTCTCTGCCTCCGGCCGGTTTCTCTCCGAAGGCAGGCCTTTTAGGCGATGGTTCGCTTCAGATCGAGGAAAGGGAAGGACGACCGCCCGTGCTATGTGGCGTCGCGTCCGATCCGCAAGAGGCGATCCGCGTGATCATCCCGACGCGTGATTGCGCCAGCCTCCTGGACGATATGGTCTCCAGCCTGCTGGCCTGTGCCGAGGAACCCGGGTTGGTTCACATCACCATCCTGGATAATCGCAGTGCTGAAGGCGACACCGCCAAATTGCTGGAGCGCCTGGCCGCACAGCCGAATATCGACATCATGGTCCACGATGCGCCATTCAACTGGTCGCTGATGAACAATCGGGCCGTGAAAAGATCGTCCGAACCCCTGCTGGTTTTCGCGAATAACGACATGCGGATGTTGAGCCAAGGCTGGGATCGAAGGGTGCGAGGCCAACTCAGTCGTCTGGATATCGGCATCTTGGGCGCGCGGTTGCTTTATCCGGACGGCAGTATCCAGCATGCCGGAATGCTGATGGGCCTCGCTGATGGATCGCCCGTGCATGATGGCGTGTTTGGCATTGCCGGTGATGCCCAAGCCAACGAACGCTTTGACCGGATGAGGGTGGTTCCGGCTGTTACCGGCGCGTTCCTAGCGCTTCGGCGTTCCTTATTCGACGATCTCGGAGGATTTGATGCCGAACATTTCGCGATAGCCTATAATGATGTCGACCTGTGCTTGGCAGCGCGCCAGGCTGGCTATCGCATCCTCTATGACCCGGCTATCGAGCTTATTCATTATGAGTCACGCACGCGTGGTTTTAATGACAATCGAATCAAGATTGCGTGGGATCAGGGGGAATTAAGGGCGCTTTTCCGCAAATGGGGACAAGCGATGATGGACAATCCGACAATCAGTCCCTGGTGGTCGCAAGCGCGGCCATATTCCATCATTGATGCCGGACTCGTGGGACGCGATACCGATATTGTCAAATGATCAGGGTGTGATTTGGCTGCCTGATCAAAACTTCAGAATTCAGGAAGCAAATCAAGTCTTAAGTTTCTTAAATCCCGAATCGATGCGAAGGCAAAATCCTCCTGTAATTTTTGCATGAGATCCTTGGCCGTAGAAAAAGAATGCATGTAGATGAATTTAACACGGGTAGAACGAGCAGCATCGAAGTCCGCCTTTGCATCTCCGATAAAAATTATATTTTCTCGTTCACGATCAGGGATTCCGTGAATAGATATGATATTATTAATATGGTCCTCTTTTTTTGCGGGAGAACCAAACACATCATCAAAATAATGATACAGCCCCCTTTTCTGCATTACCTTCCTTAACTCTTCTTGATCGGAGCCGGAAACAACATAGAGGGGGATATGCTTTTCCTTAAGTGCGGTAAGGCGCTCCTTCATTCCCGGTGTCGAAGGGCAGCGTAAATAGCTGCCGTATAATCGTTCCGCATAGCTCGCACAGAGACGATCCACTGATGTATCAGGCGCAAGGCGCAAATTATCTTGGCGCAACAGCCACTCAAACAGTTTGTAGCGGGACGTCCCAAAGTTCGCCGCAACATGACGCTGGAATAGAGCAATGTCGTCGGGATGGAATCCAGCCGCCAAAGCTGCGTCGCCAAAGACGCGAATCTTCATTCGATTGGAGACGAGCAATACGCCATCGCAATCGAAAATGACGATTCGCATCTTGTCGGCATGAAAAGCATTCATGCCAGGGCAGCGGCCACCAGCCCATGCAGGGATCGACGAGTCACATCATAGCGAGTGGGGGTAAGGCTGGCGATGGATGCAGCACCGTGCTTTTGCGCGAAGGCGTCCAGAGCCGCTTGGACCTCACGGGAAAGGTCCTGCTGAGCGGAGGTCGCCTGCTCATAACCATCAAAGCCGACCAGCCAGCATTGCCTTACGCCCAAGGCCTCGACCACTCCCAGGCCAAGCGCGAGCGGGCCGCTATCGGAAACCGGGCCGTCCGCATCACCGAAATGCACCGGGGATGCCTGGTATATGGGCACATTGATATTCGTCGGCACGCAGTCCGCTACTCGCGGAGGAGTGGCGATGGCGGCCGCGACCAGGCCCTTTCGATCTTCCAGCCGCACACGGAAGGCATCATGTCCCGACAGCGCCAGTATTTGGCGGCCACCGATCTTCTCCGCCAATTTCAAATGGCGGGAGGAGGAGAAGACCACGACTGCATCGTACCGCTCGACGAAATCGCGGATGGCATCGATATGCTGTTCCACCGTAGGGCCGCCGCCGACCATCAGGACGCTTGGCGCCGTCAGATCCAATGTCGAAATATCGGGATAAACATTTCGATCCAGATCCTGACCGCTTTGCTGTTGCAGGGCGCGGATGATGGAGATGACCGAGTAACGATCCTTCGCCAGCCAATCCATCACATCCTTCTGTGGAAGATTGTTCGCCCCCGAAAGCATGTAAGGCAGATTGGTGCCCCAGCCATATTTCTTGCGCATGTTCTCGAATGGAGACACGATCGTAGCGAGTGCTTCGTAATCCAGTTCGCTGTTTGCGCCTTCGCGCGCCAGATGGATAAGGATCGTTTCAGTGCGCAGATTTCCTGCGCCACGACCCATTCCGGTCAATGTGCCGTCGACGATGTCGGCTCCTCCCTCGATCGCAGCAAGGGTGTTTGCAAAGGCCAGGCACATATTGTCATGGCCATGGAAGCCGATAAGAGTGTTGGGCAGAAGTTCGCGCAAATCCTCCACCGCCTGCTTGACCTTGGCAGGCGAGCAGCCGCCATAGCTATCGACCAGCGCGATGGAGTCGTATGATTCCGGCTCTTCGATGGCGCTTTTCAGCTTACTCAGATCATCCACATAGGTGGACAGATACATGACATTGAAACCTACCGAAAAGCCCAGTTTCTTGAATTCCCGCGCCAGACTGAGTGCGTGATCGAGCGCGGCCGGCGCCGCTGTGATTCGCACGCCATCCACGATACCCATCAGAGGCCGGAACAGCGGTTCGATACGTTCGGGAGTGCCGGATTTGCCATCGAGCATGACTATCAGCGCCTGCTCTGGCCGGAGGCGCGCCTTAATTTCCTGAAGTTTTTTTGGGCGCAAGAAGAAAAATTCGCCGAAATATCCGTCCATATCGTCGTTGACATAACCCAACTCGATGTAATCGACTGGAAGGCGAGACATGCTATCGATATAGGAATCTACCAAATCGGCATCGAAATCCCAATTTGTATAGTACCCGCCATCGCGCAGTGTGCAATCGAGCACTTTCGTCATTCTTTTGCTCCCGATCCCTTCGGGATCATTTCAGTTCAAGCCGGTCAGGTCGATGACATGCAGAAGATGCAGATTTGCAAGCGAAATTCCTGAATTTTCTTCGGATAGCAAATGTCGGATGGGCTGTCACGTCAGACGCGGCGGAAAGATGGCGTCCAGACCCTGAAACGTCGAATCGCTGCGGAGTCAGCCCATCGCCCACAGCCGTTCGGCGATTTCGAAATCTTCAGGCCAGTCGATATCGACTGTTTTCTTTTTTTCGATTTCGTAGAGTTTGGGATTGTCGCCTATGCGATCCCCACTGGTACGATAGACCTCGACGGGGGCGATGAAAATCGCGCTGTTGACCTCATAGATGGGGCGGAGGGTCTGGGTGCGGGGCCATCGTTCGACTTTCCGGTCATAATTGATTGGCCCTTCGTTATCCCATAAAAAGGTGTTGAGGCGCGTTACCCCCATCAGGCTATCATGCGCCCCCGATTCCCTCGCCAAGTTATAAGCATGGATGGCTTCGCTGTAGTCCTCTGTTCCGAAGAAAGGCGATGTGACATGAGTCCACACTATGTGCCCCCGGTCGATGATGCGAGGCACATAGGCTATGACTTCATCCGTGCTTGTGGAGGAGGAGCACAGATTGTCGGGCCGGATGTCGATCATCAATTTGCCGTTGGCGGCCCCCATGCGCCTTTCTCCCGCACGAATGACGGCTGCATCGTTGCTGGAAAGAACCACTTTGTCGAAATCGCCACAGGCCAGCAATTGATCCAACTTGATTCCGACGAGCCCTTCAGGATTCCCTGCAAATTCGCGGGTATTTTTGTGAGGGATGCGCTGACTTCCGGCGCGACAGGGAAGGAATGCGATAAAGGGGCTTGTCATGGTCGAAAATATCTCTCGCTGGAACAGGCGGGATATCAAGCGGGTACATGCAGGTAAAGCAGGACTTCAGCGACCGCATCCAGCCAGTCGCAAAAGCGAAACATTCACTTTGCATGGAGGGCTACCTGGCTTCGGCCAGCGCATCGATAGATTTTTCCGATAGGCGCAGAGGAAGGGAACGTCTTGACAAGATTATGGAAATGCTATCGAAATGAAAGCAATTATCATC
This sequence comes from Caulobacter sp., assembly GCA_047607095.1. Lineage (GTDB taxonomy): Bacteria > Pseudomonadota > Alphaproteobacteria > Caulobacterales > Caulobacteraceae > Caulobacter. The sequence goes on along the minus strand of JASGDR010000432.1, from coordinate 3,488 downwards.
TTGGCAAATGTTCGACATAGGGTAGTTTGCCGTTTCGTTCAAAATTAGGGTGAGTGAGATGTTCCGGTCGATGCGCTGCAGGATAGATGCGCGCTGAAATTGGGCAGCGCATTCGTTTCCGATAATTTTGTATCCCAAATTTGAAATTTAGCTTTCCGGGAGGTCGAATTGTTCGAAAAATGGTCGGGGTTGTTCTCAAACAAGGATGTGAAAGAGATTTCCGTCGACTATTGTATCGATGAATTTAACAGAAAAATCGTTACGGGTTGGGCATGGTGTCCCAATTCTCCCAGGCAGCCCCTGGTTATTGAGTTCTTCGATAGCGTAGGAGCGCCGGTTGGGCGGACTGAGGCGGCCGATTTTCGTGAAGATCTGCTGACAGCGGGAAAGGGCGATGGGCATTGCGCCTTTGCCTTCCCCATCCCGGATGAACTCCAGAATTCGGGCAATCCGCTCCTTGGCTTTCGCATTCTTCAAGGGACACATATTTTGCATGAGAGCGATCCGGAACAACTTTCCGGCTCCGTTGAATTGTTTGTCGACTTGTTCCAGGAAAACGTCATCTCCGGGTGGGGATGGCGTTCGTCTGACCCGGACGAAAGGCTTTCTCTGGAGTTCCTGGACGGGGGGAATGTGATCGGCTCTTCGACCGCCGATCAATTCCGGGAAGATTTGCTGCTGGCCGGGAAAGGAGATGGCCGCCATGCCTTCACCTTCCGAATGCCTCCCGAGTTCCGGGGAGATGCCGGGAAGGCCGTCGGAATACGTCTTCGGGGAGACGATACTGTTCTGGCTAGCATAAGCCGCGATCCTGCTGCCCTTCCCGCCGAATTATATGTCGATGGCTTTGACGGACACGGTCTCAAGGGGTGGGGCTGGCTTCCACTCGACCCGGAAGAGCGGCTGCAGCTGGAATTTCTCGACGAAGATGGCCGCGTGATCGGAGAGACGATAGCCGACGGATTTCGTGAGGATCTTGCTGCTAATGGCAAAGGAGACGGCCGTTACGCTTTCCGGTTCGAACTTCCCATAGAACTCTATGACGGTCAAAAACATGCCATCGGCATAAGGCGCAAAGGCTGGGAAGAGTTGCTGCACGTCACCAACAAGGCGTTGATTGGCGAACTGTGCAGCGATTTCGATTGCTTCCTGCCCCATCATATTTCCGGATCGCTGTGGATATCAGAGCGCCACATGCATTCTGTCGACTATCAAGTCGTTGTCGATGGCAAAATTGTGCATGAGGGGCACACGGATGCGCACCAACGGATCGAATGGACCGGCGACATCGCTTCCATATTGGACGCGGCTGGCAACTATGGTTCGACCGCATTGGAGATGTCGGTCGAATTGCGCGTCCTGGAGCAGGTTGTGCGATCGGAACGGCTGGACATTGCCACTACGAGCGCCCGCGATCTAGCGATTGTGTTCACGAAATTCTCGATGGAGGAAATTGGCGGGTGGTTGCTTACGCCGGGCACGCCGAATCTGGCGCTATGGATCAATGATCGTCGGGCGTGCGAAATCGCTCCGGGGCCGGATGGTGCTTTCTCTATAGCGCTGGATATGTTGCACGTCGATGATGGCGAGCATATGTTTCGCATCGGCCAGGTTCCGCAGCTTCGCGACAGCGTGGGCGAGCGGTTGAATTACCGCCGGCTGGACGCGACAGTCGATATCGTCGATGGCCTTATTTCAGGAACGATCGTCGATCGCTGGTCCACCGACATAATGGAAGTGGGCGTAGAGGTTATAATCGATGGCCACCCCATTGCGCTCGTGGTGGCGCGGAGTATTGATGAAGACAATAATTCGGTCCGCCAATTCGAAATCAGAGTATCCAATCGGTGGCGCGACGGTCAGCCGCATGTCGTGCAATGCAGGCTGGCGGGAAGCAAGGTCCTTTTTCCGCCTCGCCCTGTCATGTTCCGGGCAAGCGAACCGCAGGCGAGGAATCTGACCCGCGCCGAACTGTTGTTGAACGATCATATTTCCGGCTGGGCCATTGCCGTGCGAACGCCTGGAGGGATCGCGGATGTCACCTTGCTGAAAAACGGCGAAACTCTCTCGAAAACACGGGCGGATCGTTATCATCCCGCTTTGGCGGCGGACAGCATGGTGCCTGTGAATCGTGGCTTTGATTTCGATCTGTCGTCTTTGGAGGACGGTGAATATGAGATCGATATAAGAGTCGACGGACATCAGATCGGTCATCATCGCCTTTGCAAGGAGTCGGTTGCGTCATACCGGCTTCAAAATCCGGGCCATGGGCGGGAAGGCGTGTGCTTCGTGCTCCCCGATCCGCATGGCACGGTTCAGGACAGGGAAGAAGCGCGCGCCCTGCTTTTTTCCGCTTGTGCCGCAGCGCGAGCCGAAACCGGCCAGACGATCACGCTGGTTTTTGCCAAACAAGCTTCCGGCTTGAAAATTTCATCGGGCAACCTGAAAAGCGTGCTGGAAGGGCTGATTGGCCAAGGTGGCGCTGAAGCGTTGAAACACGCTCATTTCACGACACTTGCTCCCCCTCCCATGCCTGCCGGAACCTTCGGCCATCAGACAGAAGCCTATCATCTCGATCTGTGGCTTCGCGCCAACAGCTTTAGTCGCCTCGTTACCACCAGCCGATACGGCGTCGCCGCTTATTGCGCGGCATCGCGAAGGCAGGGGTTGAGCGCTTATCCTTCCGAAATCGTGACCATCGTGGACAATTTCGCGATTGTGGACAATTTCGAGGCGGGAAATCTGCTCGAACGTCCCAACCTCCTTTTCGATGAAGCGCTCGAGCGTGAAGTTCTGAAGGCGTCGGATCTGTTGATCGCTCACAACCGCCTAACTGCAGAACGATGCGAAGACGTAATGGCGGGCGCTTCCGGGCGAGTGAAGATTTTGCCTCTGCCCATCACGATTTCAGATAAGAAGAGTGCCTTTTCGCCCGATAGCGACGTCAAATGGCTTCTGTTTACAGGTCCGCTTCAGCTTGCGTCGGGACTTGCCACTTTCTGTAACGCTCTGGATCGGCTTGCGCGGCGGCCAGGGATCAAGCGGTCCGCCGTCGGCGTCGCTTTTGTCGGTCCGGAGGACGTGGTGCGCGGCAAGAAAGCCAGCGCCTATATCCGTGCCAGAGCAAAGAAATGGCCTTTCCACCTGCGGATTTTCCCTAATCTGGCGTGGGATACGCTGGGTGACGTTTTGAAGGGCTTTGCCCGTCAGAGGGCCATTGCGGTCAACATGCCGCAGTTGGAGGGGACTATTTGGGCTGGCCTGAGCGATGCGGCGGGTTTGTCGATCCCGGGCCGTCAGGATGCACGTCCAGGCAATGCTACCGATCTAGCGGACGTTCTCGAAAAAGCCATTGCTGGCGACGTGATCGATACATCTCTTCAATCGGTGAATTCCCTGGGCATGCGTTTGGCGGCTCCGGTGGCGCCGACGCCTCTTTCCTCTCTTTCTTCGAACGAACGGCGGGATGACCAATCGCCGTTGGTCAG
>JASGDR010000431.1:0-20555 GCA_047607095.1 Caulobacter sp. | reverse complement strand
GCTCGACCTGGCCCCGCGCGGGATCCGGGTCAACACCATCGCCCCCACCTTCATCGAGACCCCGCTGACCAAGCCGTTCTTCGAGGACCAGGCGTTCCTCCAGAGCGTGCTCTCCAAGATCAAGCTGGGGCGCCTGGGCCAGGTCGAGGACCTGATGGGCGCCGTCGTCTTCCTCGCCTCCGACGCCTCCGCCCTGATGACCGGCAGCGCCCTGGTGGTCGACGGCGGCTGGACCGCCGATTGAGGGGGCTGTTGGCTTTGTGGTTTTCGATTTCGATTCAGTGTCCTGTCCGGTTTCGTTATCTTTTGCTCAGTTGAAGCTATAATTGGGTGTGTTGTATATTCAGCGTCCATGGCGTGCGCGCGAGGTGGATCATGGAGCTTTCGGGCGAGCAGAAGGCGCAATTGCGAGCCGAAGTGGCAAAGGAATCGCTTCTTCAGGCAAGGGTCCGCGCAGGTATTGTATCTGAATTTATTATAACGGCAATTCGATCTCTGATAATCGTACATGGGGGTGCGATTGTCGCGTTGCTTACTTTTGCCAAATCTTCTAGCGCATCGATTAAGGCGCAACCGGCATGGTTGGCTCTCGCGCTATTTGCGCTAGGGCTGACAGCTACGCTTCTCGCTACGCTGTTATTCTATCGATCGCAGGAGTTGATCGCGGGCGCTGAAGTCGAAGGGGGAGAGAATCGAGTACGCGCTTTGACGGGAGAAATTCCCACAACTCATACAGCTTGCTACGCCCATCGCGGAAATGGTCTCAAATGGTGGGGAGTGGGCTTTGTGGCGGTCAGTCTCGTGACTTTTGTCGCTGGAGGCGCGGCGGCTATCTGGCATGCTCTTCTGAGCAGCTAGTTTCTCCGACTTGAGAGATCCTTCGGCAGGCCGATCGCCTGTTGTATTTCGTTCCTAATGCCTTCGGTGCAACAATCCTCGACGAACAAAACCTCGTGCGATAAGGCGAAGGTCACCAGGGCGCGCGGGCATGGCGAAACTGGTAGACGCAGCAGACTTAAAATCTGCCGGCCGCAAGGCTATGCCGGTTCGATCCCGGCTGCCCGCACCAGCAATTCCATGATCTCGAGCCGCTTGTGCGGCAGCGCACAGATGGCGGCGGCGATTCCCGCGAGGTCGGGCGCGCGTTCGTTTCCACTCCACACTGTCGGACGCCGGCCGGCTCGCGCATCCCAGCCCGGGTCGGCCACCCGTCCTCAGCGGCGCTCTCTCCGCCTTCGCCACGTCAGCGCCGCCAGCCCGATCGCGAAGGCCACGAGTTCGGCGTAGCTCCACAGGTAGTAGGCCGAGAAGAAGCCCCACTGCCGCAGCGAGCGGTCGAGGACGAAGGCGACGTGGCTCAGCACGATCAGCAGCTGGAAGGCGGTCATGAACAGCAGCCAGATCCGGCGGTCGAAGAGGGCCAGGCTGCCCAGGACGCCGAGATAGATCAGGTCGACGGCGAAGATGCCCCACTGGGGGATGCGGTGATCGTCGATCTCCAGGGCGGCCGAGGCGACCCAAGCCGCCATGGTGGCGATGGCCAGGCCGCGCTCCAGGCGGCCGCCGATCCACAGGGCGACGCCGCAGATGACGAACATGGCGCCCGCGCCGAGCTGGGTCGGCAGAATGCTGAACAAGGCGGCCCCCGAACGTGTCCGGGGGCCATTGTCGCGACGAATCGGCGATTTCGGAAAGGGGCGGCGGGCGCGCGGGCGTCTCAGGCCGACTTGACCACCTCCAGCCGGCCTCGCGTGTCCTCGGCTTCCTCCTTGTCGCCGCCGCCCACCAGGGTGACGCGGCGCAGGCCGATCTGGTCCTTGGCGTCGGCCAGGGCGCCGTGGGCGGCGATCAGCGAGCGGCGCACCTCGGCCAGGCCCGAGGCGGCCTCCATCACGTGGTCGACGGCCTGCTGGCCGACGCCGGCGGCGATCCTGGCCTGGAGGCGGGCGCGGGGCATGGCGGCGATCAGTTCGCCCATGGCGGCCAGGGTGTTGTCCACGGCCTCCTCTGCGGTGAACAGGCGGGTGGCGAGATGCTCGGCGACGATGCGGCGGTTCATGGGCTGGGGGTCCCCTCGGAAGGTCCGGCGCCCCGGCAGGCGCGTTTCGGACGATGGTCAAAGGCGCCGGCGGGCGCCTTCCGGGGAAAGGCCGCCTCAGCCGTTGCGCAGGTTCTGGAAGAGCTCGATCACCTGGCGCGCGCCGAGCAGCCCGCCGATCAGCATGGCGAAGCCGAGCGCGATGGCCAGGACGGCCAGCAGGCGGAAGGCGGGGGTCAGAGCATGGTCGAATCCTCCGCGTATTTCTCGCGGAAGCCCTCGTCCAGCACCGTGGCGGTGATGGTCAGGATCTCCCTCAGCACCATTTCGGGCGGCTTGGCCGCCGACTCCTTGCGGATCGCCGAGACCAGGTCGGTCACCAGCGGCGCCAGCTCCGGCGGGGCCAGGTCGGTCAGCTGGCGCTGCAGCTGGGACCAGCCGAAGGGCGGGACCGGCGGTTCCGGGGGCAGGGGCGGCCAGGTCTGTTCGAAGACGTTCACCGCCTGTCGGATCTGGCGGGCCTTCCAGACCAGCATGCTGAGGCGGTGCTCCTGCAGGCTGGTCGGGGCGGAGGTCTTCGGGTCGGTGCTGTCGGATGTCACGGTGGTCGTCGGCCTCGGTTTCACGCAAGGCCGACGGTGGCGAGGCCGGCGGGATCTCCGCCAGTCCGATTGGGTCGGGGTGGGATCGAGTCCCATAGCCGGGAGGCGGGGCGCCGGGCGCCTCGACGCCGCGCTCGTGCTCGCTCAGCACCCGGGCGGCGGCGCGGCGGCCGTTGACGCCCAGCTTGCGGCAGGCGCTCTCGACCAGGGCGTCGGCGCGCGATTTGGAGACCCCCATCAGCGGGCCGATCTCCTTGGAGAGGCGGTGTTCGCTGACCAGGCGCAGGGCTTCGCGCTCGCGTTTGGTCAGAAGTTCGAGGCCAGCGGCGGGATTGGAGGGGCTGTCCATGGCGGGCGAGCGAATTGCCTACACTCGATCTAAGGGTGAAGTGCGTTGCGGCGCGGGGCGGCCGCGTCGATAGATAGCCGAGTTCTTCGACATTCGGACAAGCCTAGATGACGACCGCCGGCCCGGATCCCATCGACCTCGCTGTCGGAACCCGCATCCGCATCCGTCGTCGCTATCTGAAGATCAGCCAGGACGACCTGGCCGAAGCCCTCGGCCTGACCTTCCAGCAGATCCAGAAGTACGAGCGCGGCGAGAACCGGGTCTCGGCCTCGATGCTGGTGCGCATCGCCGCCCGGCTGGAGACTTCGGTCGCCACCCTGGTCGGCGAGGACGCCCCGACCGAGGAAAGCGCCGGCATGCTGGCGGCCCTCATCCTGCCCGGCGCGCTGGACCTGCTGAACGCCTACGCCCAGGCCGGTCCGAAGACCCAGCGGGCCATGGTGGGCCTCGCCCAGGCCATGCTCGAGGCGGGCGAGGAAGACTAGGGGAGGATCAGGCCTCCAGCCGTTCCACGCCGGTGACGCCGAGATCGGCCAGGGCCCTTTCCAGTTCGACCGCGGCGGCCTCCACCTGCGCGGGGTCGCGGCCGCGGATGACCAGGCTGGCGCCGTAGACGTCCGGCGGGGCGAAGAACGGATAGCTGCCGATCGACAGGTCCGGGTGGGCCTTGGCCACCGCTTCCAGCGGCGCGGCGATCGTGCCTTCGCCCGTGCCGGTGACGCGGACGGTGGTCGAGACGACGACGGCGCCGGTGCGCAGGCGCGGGCCGACGTCGTCGAGCATGCCGCGCATGATCGCCGGCACGCCGGCCAGCACGAAGACGTTTTCCTTCTGGAAGCCGGGCGGGCCCTGGACGGGGTTCTTCACCAGCACGCCGCCCTCGGGCACGTGGGCCATGCGGCGGCGGGCGGCGTTGGGCTCGCCCCAGCGCTCGCGCAGAAGGGCCATGATCTCGGGATGCTCGGGCGCGGTCACCCCGAAGGCCTTGGCCACCGAGTCGGCGGTGATGTCGTCGTGGGTGGGGCCGATGCCGCCGGTCGTGACGACGTAGTCGTACTTGGTGCGCAGGGCGTTGACCGCGTCGACGATCTCCTGCTCGACGTCGGGCACCACGCGCGCCTCGGCCAGATCGACGCCGTAGGTCGCCAGATACTTGGCGATGGCGTTGAGGTTCACGTCCTGGGTGCGGCCCGACAGGATCTCGTCGCCGATGATCAGGACGGCGGCGGTGACACGATCGACCATGCGGCCGGACTCCTTGCGACGTCCCCGCCCTTCGACAAGCTCAGGGTGAGGACGAATGTTGCGGCCGTTCGATCAAAGTCCTCATCCTGAGCTTGTCGAAGGACGAGGACTTTGCGCAAAGCAGCGCAGGTTCACCTCACCGACTTAGGCCCCGCATGCTCTTGCCGCAACCGCTTACCCACGGCCGCATCGTGCAGCGCTACAAGCGCTTCTTCGTCGACCTGGTGCTGGACGACGGGCGGGAGGTCACCGCGCACTGTCCGAACTCAGGGGCGATGCTGGGGGTGAACCTGCCGGGGCAGGGGGCTTGGGTCTCGTTCTCCGGCGATCCCAAGCGCAAGCTGGCCTGGACGCTGCAGCTGGTCGAGGCCGGCGGGGCGGACGGGACCGGCCTCGTGGGCGTCAACACCATGCTGCCCAACAAGCTGGCGGCCGAGGCGCTGGCGAACGGCGTGATCCCCGAGCTGGCGGGCTACGCCGATGTTCGCCCTGAAGTGAAGTACGCCGCCGCCAGCCGGGTGGACTTCCTGCTGACCGATCCCGACCGGCCGCCGTGCTGGCTGGAGATCAAGAACGTCCACTTGTCGCGCACGCCGGGCCTGGCCGAATTCCCCGACTGCAAGGCCGCCCGCTCGACCCGCCACCTCGAGGACCTGGCCGCTCAGGTCGCCGAAGGGCATCGGGCGGTGGCCCTGTTCGTCGTGCAGCGCGAGGACTGCGAGGCCTTCCAGGCCTGTCGCGAGCTGGATCCGGCCTTCGCCCGCGGGCTGGACGTCGCCGCCGAGGCCGGGGTGGAGATCATGGTCTGGGCCTGCGCGATGAGCACGCGGGAGATCCGGATCGCGCGACCGATCACCTGGAAGCGGTGAAGCGCCTTTCGAGGCGAGGAGGCCGGGGCTAGTCTCTCGACGGTAGCGACGAGGCGGTCATGGCGAAGCTGGCCTTTCTGGGTGTGTTCGCGCGGGCGCTGGGCCTATTCGCCGTCGTCGGTTCGCTGGTTTCCGGGGCGGCGAGCATCGCGCTGGTCATCGCCTCCCCGCCGCCCCCGGAGGCGGGACCGTCCCTGGCGCTCATTCCCATCTGGCTTCTGTTTTCGCTGGCCTTCTCGCTGCCGGCCGGTCTGCCGGCGATCCTCGGGGCCGGCTGGCTGGCGGCCTTCGGCGCGACGCGGGTGAAGAGCCTGCCGGTCTATCTCGCGTCCTGCGCCACGGTCTCCGGCCTGTTGGTATGGGCGGGCGAGATGATCGACCTGCGCGACGAGATCATGGGGACGAGCTTCATGTCCGGGCCGTCGACCTCGCAGATGACGTGGTCGTGGGTCCTCGCCGGCCTGGTCTGCGCGGCGCTGATCAGGCGAGGGAAGGCGCGACCCGGCGTCGAGGCGGCCGGGCCGGGCGTCCACGAGGCGGGCGCCGGTTGAACTTCCGTGCTATAGTCGCGACATAAGCCCGACCGGCATCTGTGTTTCCGGCGCGCCTTCGCGGTCGCGCCCTGTTTGAGATTGAACCGCCCATGACCCTCGACGACGCCCTCGAGATCGAGACCGAGACCCGTACGGGCCAGATCAAGATCCACAAGCCGGAAGACTTCGACGGCATGCGCCGCGCCGGCCGCCTGGCCGCCGAGTGCCTGGACATGCTGATCCCGCACGTCGTTCCGGGCGTCTCGACCGATCATCTGGACACGCTGGCCCGCGAGTTCATCCTCGACAACGGCGCCCTGCCGGCCTGCCTGTTCTATCGCGGCTATCCCAAGACGGTCTGCATCTCGCGCAACCACGTGGTCTGCCACGGCATCCCGGGCGACTGGACGCTGCGCGAAGGCGACATCGCCAATATCGACGTCACCGTCATCGTCGACGGCTGGCACGGCGACACCTCGCGGATGTACGGCGTGGGCGAGGTGGGCCCGCGCGCGCGCCGCCTGGTGGACATCACCTACGAAAGCCTGGCCCGCGGCCTGGCGGCCGTGAAGCCGGGCGCGACCCTGGGCGACATCGGCCACGCCATCCAGTCCTACGTCGAGGCCCAGCGCTGCAGCGTCGTGCGCGACTTCTGCGGTCACGGCCTGGGCAAGGTGTTCCACGACTCGCCCAACATCCTGCACTTCGGCCGCCCCGGTCAGGGCGCGGTGCTGAAGCCGGGCATGTTCTTCACCGTCGAGCCGATGGTGAACCTGGGCAAGCCGGCGGTGAAGGTGCTGGGCGACGGCTGGACGGCCGTGACCCGCGACAAGTCGCTGTCGGCCCAGTGCGAGCACTCGATCGGCGTGACGGAAGACGGCTGCGAGGTGTTCACCGCCTCGCCGACGGGCCTGTTCCAGCCGCCGATGCAGGGCGCCTGAAGCCGTGCCCCTGTTTCGCTACGACGTCACGTACGCCGGCGAGACGAGGGCGACGGAGCTTCGCAAGAGCAATCCGCAGGGCTGGCTGCTCGACGCGGTCAGGGCGACGTTTCCCGAGGTCGCCGCGCGGCGCGGCGGCGAGGTGCTGCGGTTGCGCCTGGCGACCGCCGAGGGCGTCGGCCGGGCCTGGAGCGCGGGCCTGGACGGCGATCTTCTCGTCCGGGTCGTCCAGCTCCGCGGCTAGAGGGCGGGGGCGGACCCTTACGGGTGCGAAGCCCCTAGGCGAAACTGACATTTCAGCTTACCTATCAGTCCGAAGACAACCTTCGGGAGCGGTTTCGTGCGCCAGCCTTCGCCCTTGCGGGCCCCTGACGACGCCGGCGGCGTACGCTCGCGGATGCTGGTGCTGGACGTCTGCTCGTCGTCGGGCCTGGAAGACTGGTCGCCCGACCTGCAGAAGGCCAAGGTCTACGAGAAGATCCTGCTGGACCTGATCCTGGGCGAGCTGGCGCCGGGCGCGCGGCTGGACGAGCAGTCGCTGGCGGCGCGCTACGACGCGGGCCTGGCCGGGGTGCGCGACGCCCTGGGCCGCCTGGCGCTGGAGGGGCTGGTGATCCGCCGCGCCCGTTCGGGCACCACGGTGGCGCCGCTGGATCTGGTCGACCTGCGCCAGGGCTACGAGGCCCGGGCCCTGATCGAGCCGCACTGCGCGGGTCTGGCCGCCCGCCACGCCTCCAAGGCCGACATCGCCGCCATCAAGGCCGTGTTCGACGGCGCCGAGGAGGCCGCCCGCAACCGCGACCTGCCGGCGCTGGTGGCCATGGACCAGCGCTTTCACGCCGCCGTCGCCCGCGCCTCGGGAAACCTGGCGCTCGCCCGCATCCTGATCCCGCTGCAGCACAAGGCCGCCCGTTTCTGGGTGTTCTCGTTTGGCGGCGCCACCGAGGCCGAACTGATGGCCGACATCGAGCAGCACCGCGAGGTCGCCGACGTCATCGCCAGCGGCGACGTCGAGGCCTCGAAGGCGGCGATGATCCGCATCCTCAGCATCACGCCCGAGGCCGTCCAGCGGCCGCAGGTCGAGGCGTAAGGATCGTCAGGGCAGTTCCGATTGCGGTCGATAGCGCTCGAGGCTGCAATGGTCGGAGCGGATTTCGACGCCCGCCGGTAGGGTCGTCGCTGTCTGTTTCCTCGCCAGAGAACAATTCAGGACGAACGATTGAGGCGTCTTGCAGATGTTCTTGATGTAGCTATGGGTCCAGGATCTATCGAGATTGCGGTCTCTGACGACCGTTCCGTCTTCGAAAGTTCTATAGCCGGCTGAACTGTCGCTTTCCGTTCGTTCGGCAAGGCATGCCTTCACCGCCGGGGGAAGGTCGTTCGCGTGCTGAGCGATGTATATCGCGCGGGCTTTCGCCGTTAGGCTCGGATAGGCGGCCCTCACAATCGCACCAGGCCCTGGAATATCGATCGCACCGGCGGCCAGCGCCGTCCGGGTTACGCCGGGCACAGCCTTGTCTGGGTCATAGAGTCCGATCATCCCGATGTATTCGGCGATCAGGGCGCAGTCGCGATAGCCGGCGAGCTTCGCGCATTTGACCATGTCTGCGAATGCGCCGGAGGCTTCGCTGTACGTGGTGATGAATCCTGCTTTGTAGAGGCCGGATACATAGCAGGCCTGACCGATGACCAACTTGCCGGCGGCGGTTTCCGGGCCGTCGCAAATCGCGAAGGCGGCGCGTAGCAGGTCGTCCGTGCCGGGCGAGCTGGCCGTCTTCAGTTGGCTGAGAGCGGCCGCGACTTCGGTGCGATAGGCCGGGGCGGCCAGTGTGATCCGGTTTCGGGCTTCGCGGTCGCGACCGAGGGCGGGCAAGGTCGAGGCCGGTTCGGCGAAGAAGTGCGGCGCCGTCGTGGACAAAGGAATCGCCGCTTCTTCCGGCGAGAGGCGACGGTCGAGCCAGACATCGACCTCGCCGCCGGCCATGCGCCGAGGAGGGACGCCGACGAAGCGAATGACCCTTACGCTCTCAGCCTCGGGGCAAACACGCCAGATCACCTCCTGCAGCGAGAGCGCCAGGCGGCGCGTTTCCGGTGGCGACGCCAGGCCGGGGGTCTGGCTGTCGTTCAGGTCGATTATGGCTTGCCGGCCGCACCAGCGCCCCGGCGCGGTCTTCGATGGCGTCACCGTATAGCGTGGTCCGGACGCGAGAATCTGGCCCGATTGCCTGGCGAGGGCTTCATGGTTTGAAGCCAGCGCGAGGATCGCGCTCGCGACGAGGACCAACAGCCGCGCTCTTGTCCGCTTTACGATCATCGGGATCTCCGCCGTTGGGTCGGATGGCCTAGGGAGGGCGTCAATCAAAAGTGAAGCTTGGCTGTTTTGCAATCCTGGATCCATGCCTTGTGTGATCGGGGCGGCGATCGGGGCGGCGGGCGAGCGACGGTCGGTCGGCGGAACGTCTCGCCAACCGTGAGGCTTTCGCGACACAGGGTCTTGGCAATCTAGTCTAAAATGTCAGAAGAGATTTTGACGAACGTCAAGCCATCCCCATTTGGTGCGGCGAGGCGGGGCCCAAGGCGCCGCTTCCTGGAGCCCGCCGCATGTCCCGTCGTCTCGTCCTTCTCGCCACAGTCGCCTCCGTCGGCGCTTTCATGGGCGTCGCCGCCCAGGCGCGGGCGGCCGAACAGCTGACGGAAGTCGACGCGGTGGTGGTGACGGCGCGCGACCGCAACGCCGGCCTGCTGGAGAAGCAGCCGAACGACACGGTGTTCGGCCTCGACAAGCCGCTGATCGAGACGCCGCGCTCGGCCAGCTTCGTCTCCGGCCTGACCCTGCAGCGCTACGGCGTCGAGACCATCGACGACCTGACGGCGGTGTCGCCGGGGACCTATACGGCCAGCTTCTACGGCGTGCCCGGGGCGCTCAACATCCGCGGCACCCTGGCGGAAAACTACTTCCGCGGCTTCAAGCGGATCGAGAACCGCGGCACCTATTCCACCCCGATCGGCGCGGCCGAGCAGATCCAGATCGTGCGCGGCCCGCCCACCCCGGTCTACGGCTCGGGCAAGGTCGGCGGCATGCTGAACTTCATCCCCAAGTCGGGGAAGGGCGAGGGCGGCTATCTGGAAAGGCCCGAGGGCGAGATCACCCTCACCTACGGCAGCTACAACAAGAAGGACGCGACCGCCCAGCTCGGCCTGCCGATCGAGGCCGGCCAGGTGATCGGCGGGGTCCATCTCTACGGCGAGGTCGAGGACAGCCACAGCTTCTATCACGGCGTCTATCCCAGGCGGCGGACCGGCCAGGTCTCGGCCGACTTCGACCTCGGCAACGGGTGGAGCACGGCGCTGGGCGGGATGATCTATCGCTCGAAGGGCGACGTGCAGACCTCGGGCTGGAACCGCCTGACGCAGGAGCTGATCGACAACGGGACCTATGTCACCGGCCGCGACACCAGCCTGGTCGACGCCGACGGCAACGGCCGGCTGACGCCGAGCGAGATCGGCGCCTATCCCTACGGCAGCGCGCTCTACCTGGCCTATTACGGCTATCCGACCAGCGACGCGGCCCACACCCTGGACACGGGCGTGGGCACGACCAAGCTGTCGCCGCGCACGGTCTACGTCTCGGCCGCCGACTTCTCGAAGACCGCGACCGACACCCTCTATTTCGACATCGGCCGCAAGCTGTCGCCCGACAGCGCGATCAAGCTGCAGCTGTTCTACGACTCCCTGGAGAACAAGCGCTTCGTCTCCTACGGCTATCCGGCCTGGTTCCAGAGCGACGTCTGGGAGGCCCGCGTGACCTGGGACTTCCGCAACGAGGCCTTCGACGGCGCGGTGCGGGCCAGCTCGGTCGTCGGCGGGTCGTACAGGGCCTTCGACGGCCGCCGGCGCGAAAGCTTCAACAGCGGCCTGATCGCGCTGGACCGCCGGGACCTCTCCTACGGCGCGACGGCCGCCGACATCATCGGCAGCCCGTTCAACGCCGGCGACGGCGTCGAATGGGAGAACGACAACCACTCCAAGTGGACGCAGGCGGGCCTGTTCTTCACCACCGACATCGCGATCGGCGAGCGGCTGAACCTGATGCTGGGCGGGCGCTACGACGACTACGACGTCACCTCGGAGGACGTCGGCTATCTCAGCTACACCGTCGTCGGCGTGCAGACGGCCGGGAAGGGCAAGGGAACCTACACCGCCGGCGTCAGCTACAAGGCGCCCTTAGGCCTGATGCCCTACGTGACCTACGCCAAGGCCTCGGCGCTCGAGATGAGCCAGGCCGGCGACATCGCGTCCGGGCTCGTGGCCGACGCCAGCGACGCCTGGCTGTCGGACGGCGACCTGGCCGAGGCGGGCGTGAAGTTCCAGTGGCTGAAGGGGACGCTGATCGGCTCGCTGGCCGGCTATCGCCAGAACCGCACCCAGCTGACGGGGATCAACGCCGTGCCGACCGGCACGCGCGCCAAGGGCGTCGAGCTGGAGGTGCGCTGGCTGGCCAGCGACCACTTCAGCTTCACCTTCTCGGGCGACGCCCAGCACACGACGGTGAAGGGGCCGGACAAGTCGTTCCAGTACGTTCCCGTCTACACGGTGGGCGTCAGCGGCGTGGACGGCTATGGCGGCGCCTATCTGGTCTGGGACTTCACCAGCATCCGACCGGGCGACTACGACTACACCCTGATCCCGAAGTCGGTGGTCAGCCTGTACGGCGCCTACGCGTCCGACCCGCACGCCTGGGGCAAGGTCTTCGCCACGCTCGGCGTGACCCACGTGACCAAGACCTCGGGCCTGGTTCCGGGCGCGGTGGTCTATCCCGCCTACGCCGTGGCCAGCGGCTCGGTCGCCTACGCGTACGGCCCCTATACGGCCACGCTGAACGTCGACAACCTTTTCGACGAGCTCTATTTCACGCCCGTCGCCGACACCTACGCCAACCTCGCGGCCTTGCCCGGCAAGGGGCGCGAGTGGCGGGTCACCCTCGCGAGGCGCTTCTGATGTCCGATCATCGCATGCAGCATCGTCCCTGGCTGCTGCTGGGCGCCTTTTCCCTGCTGCTGTTCCTGATCACCGCGGCGACCTATTCGTCGTTGGGCGTGGTCATTCCGGCCATGGTTCCCGAGCTGGGCTGGAGCTGGGAGCACGCCTTCCTCGGCTTCACCGTCATGGGCGTGGCGACCGGCGCCTCGTCCTGGCTGCCGACCCTGCTGATCCGCCGCTGGGGCGTGCGCGCGACCCTGGTGGCCGGCGCGGCGGTGATGGCCGGCGGGCTCGCCCTGATGGCCAAGGTCCACGGCCTGCCGGCCTATTTCCTGGCCACGGCCCTGCTGGGCGTCGGCTTCCAGGCCGCGGCCCTGATCCCCGGCACCCACGTGCTGTCGGCGATCTTCCGCCAGCGGGCCCTGCCGTTCGGGATCTACTTCACCTGCGGCGCCCTGGGCGGCGTGGCCGGACCGCTGATGGTGCTCGCGAGCCTCGGCGCCTTCGACGGCCAGTGGCGGGTCTACTGGGCCCTGCAGGCGCTGGTCATCGGCGTGCTGGGCCTGCTCTGCGCGGCCGTGGTCGGCGGGCCCAAATGGCTGGAGGAGGCGGGCCGGGCCATGGACCGCCTGACCGCCGCCGACGCCAAGGCCGCCCCGGCCCATCCGCGCGTCTACCGCACCGATCACGACTGGAGCGTCCGCGACGCCGTGCGCACCCCGCAGTTCGCGATCCTGGTGGCGGCCTATTTCAGCCACCTGCTGGCCGGCGTCACCGCCGCCAGCCTGACCCAGGCGCACCTGACACAGCTGGGCGTGGCGGGCGTGGTGGCGGCCGGCGCGCTGAGCGCCGAGGGCCTGATGCAGGTGGTGGCGCGCCTGGCGGGCGGGGCGGTGGGCGACCGCATCGATCCGCGCTGGCTGCTGGCTTTGGCCCAGGGCCTGCTGGTCGTCGGCCTGCTGGCGCTGTCGCGAGCCACGACCCTCCCCCTGCAGGCGCTGTACGCCGTGGGCGTGGGCCTGGGCTTCGGCCTGACCGTGCTGGCGGTCAGCCTGCTGCTGCTCAACTATTTCGGCCGCCGCAACAACGTCGAGCTCTTCTCGCTGGTCTGCCTGGTCGGCGCGGTCTCGGCGGCCGGTCCGTTCGTCGGCGGCTTCATGCGCGACCGGCTGGGCGGCTTCACCCAGACCTTCGAGCTGTTCGCCGGCCTGACCGCGGTGGTGTTCGTCGCCGCCCTGCTGATGCGTCCGCCCAGGCCGCGCGCGGCGGCGGCGGATGAAGCCGAGGCCGCCCCGGCGCCCTGAAGTCTCCCCGCGGCGGCCTTTTGGTCTATGGTCGCCGCCGACTCGCCGGCAGGGCGAGCGGCTAGGAGGCGAGCATGGGGCGCGAGGACGGGCGCAAGGAATTCGGCGTCTTCCTGCCCGTGGCCAACGGCGGCTGGATCGTCTCGAAGACGACGCCGCCGCTCGACGGCCTCTACGCCCAGAACCGCGCGGCGGCCGTGCTGGCCGACCAGATCGGTCTCGACTTCATCATGTCGATGGCCAAGTTCCGCGGCTTCGGCGGCGAGACCGATCACTGGGGCGCGACCCTGGAATCGGTGACCCTGATGGCGGCCCTGGCCGAGGCGACCAGCCGCGTGAAGATCTGGGCCACCCTGCATCCGCTGCTGCAGAACCCGGCCGTGGCGGCCAAGATGATCGCCACGCTCGACCACGTCAGCGGCGGCAGGGCGGGCCTCAATATCGTCGCCGGGGCCTATCGCGACGAGTTCGCCCAGATGAGCGCCTGGGACGACGCGCTGAGCCACGACGACCGCTACGCCCTGGCCGAGGAGTGGACCCGCCTGGTCAAGCGGCTGTGGACCGAGGACAGCGTCACCCACGAGGGGCGGTTCTTCACGATGAAGGACTGCCGGTCCAAGCCCAAGCCGATCAGCGCGCCGCGCCCGGACCTGATCTGCGCCGGGGTCTCCGAGCGGGGTTTCGCCTTCGCCGTGGCCGAGGCCGACGCCTGCTTCATCGGCGGCGAGGACGAGGCGGCCCTGCGCGACGCCAGCCGCCGGGCCAAGGCGCGGGCGGCGGAGCTGGGGCGGTCCATCCGCGCCTACGCCATGTGCACCGTCGTCCACGCCGAGAGCGATGCGGCGGCCCGGGCGCTGGCCGATCGCTATCGCGACGGGGTGGATATGGCGGCGGTCACCACCATGTTGTCCAACTGGGGCGTGCCGCCCGAGCGCCTGGCCGAGACGGCCGCGCGCCAGGGGGCGTTCATGACCCGGACGGTGATCGGCGCGCCGGCGACCTGCGGGGCGCGGATCCGCGATCTGGTCGAAACCTGCGAGCTGGACGGGCTGATGCTGATCTTCCCCGACTACGAAGCCGGCCTTTCGATGTTCGGGGCCGAAATCCTGCCGGGTCTGCGGGAGGCCTATCCTTGAGCGCGGACCGCGGGCTGGTCGACTGGCTGGCGCCGTCGCGGACGGCGCTACTGGTCGTCGACATGCAGGTGGACTTCGCCGCGCCGGGCGGCGTGATCGGCCGGTTCGGGGTCGATCTGTCGTCCGTCGGGCGGGCGCTGGAGACGGCCGAGATGCTGACCCATCTGGCGCGGGAAGCGGGCGCGCCCGTGGTGTTCGTCGGGCTGGAGACGACGCCGGAAACCGACCCCCCGGTCATGCTCGAGCGCATGCGTCGCCGAGGCGGGGATCCCGAGATCGAGCGGGTGATCTGCCGCAAGGGCGAGCCGGGAGCCGACTTCTACGGTCCGTTGCCCGCGCCGGGCGAACTGGTGGTGCGCAAGCCGCGCTACAGCGCCTTCGTCGGCACCGACCTGGACGCGCGGCTGCGGGCCCGGGGCGTCGATACGCTGGTGGTCTGCGGCCTGACCACCGAGTGCTGCGTCGACAGCACGGTGCGCGACGCCTTCCACCGCGATTACAACGTCTTCGTCGTCCAGGACGCCTGCGCCGCCTACGAGCCCGACCTGCACGAGGGGGCGCTGAAGAGCCTGGGCCTGTCCTTCGCCCTGATCCTGGGATCGCCCGAGGTGGACGGGGTCTGGAGCCGTTACGCCCTCGGCCGGGCGTAGCGCCCAAGGCCGGGCGCAAGGAAAAGCCGCAAAGAAAAAGCCGCCCGGGCGAACCCGGGCGGCTGATCCTTTACCGAAGGGCCTTGGCTTAGAAGGCGGCCTTCAGCGAGACGGCGATACGCGACTTGTAGACGTCGCCGTAGTCGTGCTCGTCGGTGTTCCAGTAGCGGACGTCCAGGCCGAGCTTGTCGGTCAGGGCGTAGCCGACGCCGAGGTTCCAGGTGGTGTAGTCGGTGCCGACGCCCGAGAAGTAGCCGTCGGTGTCGACGGTCTGGTAGCCGACGGCGCCGCTGACGGTGAACTTTTCGGCGACCGGGAGGGCGCCGTTGATTTCGACGTACGAGGCTTCACCGCCGTTGGCCGGGAATTCCGGCGACCAGTAGCCGGCGACGCCGAGGGTCAGCTTGCCGAAGGGCTTCGAGGCGGCGGCCTTCAGTTCGGTGTAGCTGTACTTGCCCGGGGTCAGGCCCTTGTCTTCGACATAGCCGTAGTAGAGGACGCCGAAGTCCAGCGAGACGTCGCCGACGGTCGGCTTGATGCCGGCGTACAGGTCGACTTCGACCGACGGGTCATCGGTGCCGAAATCGACGTTCGAGGCCCAGACGCCCGCGTAGCCGATGCCGTAGCCGAGGTCGACGCCGCCGAACACTTGCGGATCTTCTTGGGTCTGGCTGATGCCGCGGAACACGTAGTCGCTGGCGATGCCGACGTTGTACGAGAGGCTGACTTCCTGAGCCATGGCGGCGCCGCCCAGGGCGACCGTCGCGGCGGCGGCCGCCAGCGCAAGCTTGAAGAACTTCATCCGTGCTATCCCCTTTTTGTTAGCCCGCCGGGAGTTTGCTCCCAACCTGTGCGGCGCCTGCAAGCGCGTCAGTTCACAAGTCAGGATTAACTGCGGGCCGTGCTCTAGTTGCAATCAGCTTGGCGACAGCGCCAGCGATAAGAACAGGGGTCGTTCAAAGTTTGAGCATGTGTGACGAATTTGCTGCATAAGCAGCTCCGGCGGCCACAGTTATCGCTGGGTGGATGTTTACCGCTTAACTGCGGCTTCAGCGCATCGCCATCGTCGCCGCGCCCAGGTGCAGGCCGGCGTCCACCAGCAGGGTCTCGCCGGTGACGTGGCGGGACGCGGGCGAGGCCAGAAAGACCGCGGCGCCGGCCACGTCCTCGGCGCTGGAGGCGACCTGCAGCGGCGTGGCCGCCGCCGCTCCGGCCCGCAGGCGCTCGATCTTCTCCTCGTCCATCGCCTTGCCGAACCAGGGCGTGTCGATGAAGCCGGGACAGACGGCGTTGACCCGGATCCTGGGCGCCAGGGCGCGGGCCAGCGACAGGGTCATGGTCGTCATCGCGCCCTTCGAGGCGGCGTAGGGCACCGAAGAGCCGTTGCCCATGACGCCCGCGATCGAGCTGGTGTTGACCACGGCGCCGGGACGGGGCGCGGCCTCCAGCAGGCTTCGGGCCGCGCGCACCATCTGGAAGGCGCCGACCACGTTGACGGAATAGAGCCGCAGGAAGTCTTCGGCGCTTACCGCGTCGAGGTCGGCGTGGCGCGGGGCGAACTTGGTGACGCCGGCGTTGTTGAACAGGGCGTCGATGCGGCCCGAGGGGGCGGCGGCCTCGACGATCCGCCGGCAGTCGGCGTCGTCGGCCACGTCGCCCCGGACCAGCGCGGCTCTGGCGCCGAGGGCCTCGACCTGGCGGGCGGTCTCTTCGGCCTCGTCGGCGCTGCTGGCGAAGTTGACCACCACCAGGGCCGCCCCGCGACGGGCGGTCTCGACCGCCATCGCCCGGCCAAGACCGGTGGACGCGCCGGTGACCACCACCGAAAAGCCGTCGAAGTCGCGACCCGTCATCCGTTTCCTCCTGCGTTCGAACGCCTGTTTGCGACGCCGTAACCGGCGCGCGGACGCTTGTCTCGCCGGGGGCGGAGGCCTAAATCGCCGCCATGACCGAACTTTCCGTGACCCAGCTGGGCCAGACCGTCTCCGCGCCGGAGAGCCCCGAGGCCGCCATCCTCGAGGCCGTGCCGAACCCGCAGAGCGACGTGCTGTACCTGGCCCGTTTCGTGGCCCCCGAATTCACCTCGCTGTGCCCGGTGACCGGCCAGCCCGACTTCGCCCACCTCGTGATCGACTACGCGCCGGGCGACTGGCTGATCGAGAGCAAGTCGCTGAAGCTCTATCTGACCAGCTTCCGCAACCACGGCTCGTTCCACGAGGACTGCACCGTCAAGGTGGGCCGCAAGATCGTCGAGGTGGCCAAGCCCCGCTGGCTGCGCATCGGCGGCTACTGGTACCCGCGCGGCGGCATCCCGATCGACGTGTTCTGGCAGACCGGCCCGGCGCCGGAAGGCCTGTGGGTGCCCGACCAGGGCGTGCCGGCCTACCGCGGCCGGGGGTGATTTCGCCCGATCCCTCTCCCCTTGCGGGAGAGGGTGGCCTCCCGGAGGGAGGTCGGGTGAGGGGTTGCACGTACAGAAACGCCGCGACGGCTGGTCAGTTGTCGCGGCGTTTTGCGTTTGAGAGACCCCTCATCCGTCGACTTCGTCGACACCTTCTCCCGCAAGGGGAGAAGGAGCTATTCCCCCGCCCACTCGCTGGTGATCGTCGCCACGTCGGGCCGCACGCGTTCCAGGGGCTGCTCGGCGCTCGTGCCGACATAGAGGAAGCCGGCCACCTGCTCGCCCTCGGCGAGGCCGAGGATCTTCAGGGCCCGCTCGTCGAAGCTGTACCAGTCGGTGATCCAGTTGGCGCCGTAACCCATGGCCGAGGCGGCCAGCAGCAGCTGGGTGCAGACCGCGCCCGCGCTCATCACCTGTTCCCACTGCGGCACCTCGTGCGGCACGGGGCGCGAGATCACCACGATGGCCAGCGGCGGGGTGGTCAGCTTGCGCATGGCCGCCGTGGCCTTGGTCGGGTTGGCCTGGTCGGCGGCCAGCGGCGCGATCTTCGCGGCGAAGGCGGCCTTGGCCTCGCCGCGCAGCAGCACGAACCGCCAGGGCGCGAGCTTGCCGTGGTCGGGCACGCGGGCGGCCAGGCGCAGCAGGTTGGCCAGCTCCGCCTCGCTGGGGCCGGGCGCGACCAGCGACATGGCCGAGGCCGAGCGGCGCCGCGCCAGGAAGGCCAGCACCTCGGGCGCGGGCTCGATCGCGATGGTTTCGCCGAATTCGGGGGCGGGGGGAACGGAACCGGCCAAGACGATCTCCTGAAAGCGCGCTACAGGTCTGTCACCTATGGCCGAGCCCTGGTCCAGACAAGTCGAGAGCCGATGTCCGACGATCCAATCTGGTTGAAGCCGCATGGAAAGCCCTGGAGCGTGACCAGCGCCAAGGTGGTCTACGGCAATCCCTGGATCGAGGTGACCGAGTACCAGACCGTGGCCCCGACCGGCCGGCCGGCGCTGTACGGCAAGGTGTCGTTCAAGAACCAGGCGATCGGCATCGTGCCGCTGCACGCCGACGGCACGGTGACGCTGGTGGGTCAGGCCCGCTTTCCGCGCGGCAACTACAGCTGGGAGATCCCCGAGGGCGGGGCGCCGATGCACGAGAACCCGCTCGACGGCGCCAAGCGCGAACTGGCCGAGGAGGTCGGGCTGGTCGCCGCCGACTGGCGGCTGATCCTGGAGCTGGAGCTTTCCAACTCGATCAGCGACGAGTTCGCCCACGGCTTCCTGGCCATGGACCTGTCGCCGACCAGGACCGCGCCCGACGAGACCGAGGACCTGGCCGTGGCCCGCGTGCCGTTCCAGGAGGCTCTCCACGCGGCGGTCAGCGGAAAGATGCCGGACTCGTTGACGGTGGCGTTACTGCTTCGGGTGCACCATATGGCGTCCGTGGGCGAGCTGCCGGCCGATCTGGCCGCGCGCGTCCTGGGTCGCTAGCGCCCGTCGTCCGTTCGGCTGGAGCGTTTTGAATAAATATGCTCTAGTCTCCGCTGGGAAGGGAGAGCCCCGTGGCCAAGCACCTTGAAGTCGTGACCGAGCGCGCCGCTCCGCCCGTCTGGGCCGCCCTGCGCAATCAGGCCGAACATGCCGCCAAGGCCGAGCCGGCCCTGGCCTCGCTGCTCAACGCCGTGATCCTGAGCCACGACAACCTGGCCGACGCCCTGACCTTCCAGCTGGCGCGCAAGCTGGGCGACCAGGAGATGCGGGCCATGACCGCCCGCGAATTCGCCGCCGAGGCCTTCGAGCGCGATCCTGCCCTCGTCGCCGCCGCCGAGGCCGACCTGCGCGCCGTGTTCGAGCGCGACCCGGCGACCAAGGGCTATGTGCAGCCCTTCCTGTTCTTCAAGGGCTTCCTGGCCCTGCAGACCCACCGCGTCTCGCACTGGCTGTGGGAGAACAACCGCGAGACCCTGGCCTTCTACCTGCAGAGCCGCGCCAGCGAGGTCTTCCAGGTCGACATCCATCCGGCCTCGCGCGTCGGTTCGGGCGTGTTCATCGACCACGGCACCGGCATCGTCATCGGCGAGACGGCGGTGGTCGGCGACGACGTCTCGATGCTGCACGGCGTGACCCTGGGCGGCACCGGCGCCGAGCGTGGCGACCGTCATCCCAAGATCGGCAAGGGCGTGCTGCTGGGCGCGGGCGCCAAGGTGTTGGGCAACATCACCGTCGGCGAATACGCCAAGGTGGCCTCGGGCTCGGTGGTGCTCAAGCCCATCCCGCCCCACTGCACCGCCGCCGGCGTGCCGGCCCGCCTGGTCAACTGCCCCACCTGCGAAGAGCCGGCCCGGACCATGGACCACACCCTGGCCGACGTGGTGTACGACTACGTGATCTGAGGGGCTTCGCCCCTTAAAGGGGGCGCTTCTCTCCGTAAAATCCCCGCGAAAGCGGGGACCTAGGCCTTTTTCTGAACCCCACGGCGCTCGACGATAAAACACCTGGGTCCCCGCTTTCGCGGGGATTTTACGGGGTATGGGGACTGGGTTCAGTGGCACGCCACGAGCTGAGCCGTTTCTAGCCGCGGCGCAGGCTTGGCCGTCAGGCCGTAGAGCGCCAGGGCCCACAGCGCCAGGACCGCCGCCCATTGCGCCGGGGTGACCCGCGCCGATTTCCGCTGCCTTTCCATGCCTCGCTTATCCGGCGGTTGCGCGTGCGCGGCTAACGACTTATCGGTCGAGGTCTGTGAGGTTTCGTCACATGGCTCGACGTCCGCTGCCGCCGCTGAACGCCCTGCGCGCCTTCGAGGCCTTCGGCCGCCGGGGCCGCATGACCCTGGCCGCCGACGAGCTGTGCGTCACCCACGGGGCCGTCAGTCGCCAGATCCGCCAGCTGGAGGATCATCTGGGCGTCGTCCTTACCGAGGGGCCGCGCAACCGGCTGGTCATGACCGAGGCGGGTATCAAGCTGGCCGAGGGGCTGACCCGGGCTTTCGACATCCTCGACGAGGCCGTGCCCCGCGCGCCGGACGGCGAACCCCGGGCCACGGTCGTCTCGTGCCTGCCGACCTTCGCCATGAAGTGGCTGATCCCGCGCCTGCCCGACTTCCTCGCGCGGTTTCCCGACACGCCGGTGCGGGTGGCGGAGTCCAACGGACCGTTCGACTTCCGCGCCGACGGCGTGGACCTGGCGATCCGCATGCGCGATCCCGACGGCCCGCCGTCGGCCGACAGCGAGGCCACGCCCTTCCTAGAGACCTTCGTGGGGCCGGTGGTCGCGCCCGAACTGGCGACGGGCGTGCGCGGGGCCGCGGATCTGGCGGCGCTGCCGCGCCTGCACACCCGCACCTATCTGCACAGCTGGGACCAGTGGGCGCGGGCGGCGGGGGTGGAGCTGCCCGCCCCCGGACTGGTTCGGGAGTTCGACCACTATTTCTACATGATCGAGGCCGCCGCCGCCGGCCTGGGCGCGGCGGTGGTTCCCTACGCCTTCGCCGAACGCGACCTGGCGGCCGGGCGTCTGGTCG
>JASGDR010000430.1:0-9283 GCA_047607095.1 Caulobacter sp. | reverse complement strand
CTGGCCGCGCGACGGCGCGCCGCGCGATCCGGCCGCCTGGCTCTACGCCGTGGCCCGCCGCTCGGCCCTGGACTCCTTGCGCCGCCGGGACGCCCGCCGGCGCCTGGCCCCCGATCCGCCGCCGCCCGCGCCCTCCGCCGAGGACCTGCTGCTCGACGCCGACGAGACGCGGCGGATCCCCGACGAGCGGCTGCGGCTGATCTTCGTCTGCTGCCATCCGGCCGTCGCGCCCGAGGCGCGGGCGGCCCTGACCCTGCGGCTGGTCTGCGGCCTGACAACCGCCGAGATCGCCCGCGCCTTCCTGACGAGCGAACCGGCCCTGGCCCAGCGCATCGTGCGGGCCAAGCGCAAGATCGCGCAGGCCGGGGTGGCCTTCGAGGTTCCCGGCCCCGAGGCCTGGCCCGAGCGGCTGGGCGCGGTGCTGTCGACCCTGGAGGTGGCCTACGCCAAGGCCCACGAGGACGCCGCCGGGGCCGGCGCCCACGCCGGCTACGCCCGCGAGATGCTGGACCTGACGGCCGTGCTGGCGGGGCTGCTGCCGGAGGAGCCCGAATGCCTGGGCTTCGCCGCCCTGGTGCGCTTCGCCGAGGCCCGCAGGCCCGCGCGGCTGGACGAGACCGGCGCCATGATCCCGCTGAGCGAGCAGGATCCGGCCCTGTGGCGCGCGCCGCTGATCGCCGAGGGCGAGGCCCTGCTGCGTCGCGCCGCCGCGCTGGACCGCCCCGGTCCGCGCCAGTTGCAGGCGGCCGTCCACGCCGTCTGGAGCCGTCGCCGCAGTCTCGCCGAACCGCCGCGCTGGGGCGCGGTGCTGGCGCTCTATGACGGCCTGCTGGCCTTCCGCGACGATCCGGTCGTGCGGCTGAACCGCGCCGTGGCCCTGGCGCAGGTCGCCGGCCCGCAGGCGGCCATGGCCGAGCTGGACCGGCTGGCCGAAGAGCGGCCGGAGGGCGAACGTCTGGACGACTTCGTCCCCTTCCACGCCGTGCGCGCCGACCTGCTGGTCCGGCTGAACCGCCGGAGCGAGGCCCGCGCCGCCTATGACCGGGTTCTGGCGCTCGATCCCGCCCCTGCCGAGCGAGCGTGGCTGATGCGACGGCGAACGGCGCTCGACGAGGATTGAACGGCCGTTTGCGGCGGGACATAAGAGGGCATGGACACCCTCGTCAGCGCCCCGTTCCGTGACGCCCGCTACGCCCGACGGGCGCTGGAGGTCGAAAAGCACGGCGAGGCGCTGATCCTGCGCAACCCCATGCCCTATTCCGACGCGGTGCGGACCACCACCGCCCCCTTGGCCCGCTGGGCCGTCGAGGCGCCCGACCGCGTCTGGCTGGCCGAACGGATCGAGGGCCGGGACGGCTGGCGAACGATCACCTACGGCGAGGCCTACGAGAAGATCGTCCGGCTCTCCGACGGCCTGGGGGACGTGGCCCTGCTGCCCCATCCCGACAGCACGCTGCTGATCCTCGCCCGCAACGGCATAGACCACGCCCTGATCGCCTACGCCGCCATGATGGGCGGGCGCGCCGTGGCGCCGGTGTCGCCGCAATACGGCCAGGCGGGCGCGGACCTGGCCCGGCTGGGCCAGGCGCTCGAACGCCTGAAGCCGGCGGCGGTCTATGTCGACGACGCCGCGGCCTTCGCCCACGGCCTGTCGCATCCGACCCTGGCGGGCCTGCCGGTCATCGTCAGCCGCAACCCCCGCCCCGGCGACATCGCGCTGGACGGGCTGGCGCGCCGGTTCCAGCCGATCGACTTCGCCAGGCCCGAACGGCCGGCCAAGCTGCTGCTGACCTCGGGCTCGACCGGGCGGCCCAAGGCGGTGATCTGCACCCACGCCAACATCGCTCTGAACGCCGCCCAGATCGAAGCCTGCTACGACGATCCCGATCCGCCGGTGCTGGTCAACAGCGCGCCCTGGAGCCACAGCCTGGGCGCCAACGCCATCCTGCACATGGTGCTGCACCGGGGCGGCACGCTCTACATCGACGCCGGCCAGCCGGTTCCGGGGCGCTTTTCCGAGACGCTGCGGAACCTGCGCGAGATCTCGCCGACCTATCACAACATGGTGCCGGCCGGCTGGGGCCTGCTGGTCGGCGAGCTGGAACGCGACCCGGACCTGGCGCGGACCTTCTTCTCGCGCGTGCGGGTGCTGCAGTACGGCGGGGCGGCCATGGCCCAGTCGATCCTCGACCGCGTGCAGGCCGTCGCCCTGGCCGCGACCGGCGAGCGGATCACCTTCGCAGCCGGCTACGGCGCGACCGAAACGGGGCCCACGGCCTGCAACATCCACTGGCTGAACGCCCGCTCGGGCATGGTCGGCCTGCCCACGCCCGGCACGGCGGTGAAGCTGGTTCCGGCGGGGGAAAAGCTGGAGATCCGGGTCAAGGGACCGCAGGTCTCGCCCGGCTATCTGGACCAGCCGGAGGCTACGCGCGAGGCCTTCGACGAGGACGGCTTCTACCGCCTGGGCGATGCGGCGCGGCTGGCCGATCCCGACGATCCGGCGGCGGGGCTGGTCTTCGACGGGCGGCTGGTGGAGAACTTCAAGCTGGCCAGCGGGACCTTCGTGGCGGCCGGGGCCCTGCGGGTGGCGGCGATCTCGGCCATCGGCGGGGCGGCCAGCGACGCCGTGGTCTGCGGCGAGGGCCGCGAGGGCGTGGGGCTGATGCTGTTCCTGGAGCCGCGCACCTGCGAGCGGATCGGCGACGCGGCCGCGGTGCGCGCGGCGGTGCGGGCCGGGCTGGAGCGCTTCAACGCCCAGGCCAGTGGCGGCGGCAGGGTGGCCCGCGCCCTGATCCTGCCCGGCGCCCCCGACGCGGCCAGCGGCGAGCTGACCGACAAGGGCTACATCAACCAGGCCCTGGCCCGCGAGCGCCGGCCGGATGAGATCGAGCGCCTGTTCGCGGTCGAGCCGGACGACGAGGTCATGCGGTTCTGAGCCCTTTGACGGTCATCCCGGCCGGAGCGCCGGGACGACGGTTTCCTCGGCCTCAGGGGGTGGAGCCCTCTTCAGTCTCCAGCGCCCTGACCACCCCGACGCAGATCAGCAGCTGGCCCAGATAATAGAGGCCCCAAACGCCCAGGCTGGTCGCCAGTCCCTCGGGCAGCGGCCCCAGGCGGGCGAAGATCAGCAGGTCGGAGACGACGAACAGCAGCGCGCCCAGCTTGACCGTGCACCACGGGAAGCGGCTGAGCAGGGCGGCGGCGGCCATGGTCGCCAGGCCGGTCGCGTAGAGGGCGATCCCGCCCGCCGCCGCGCGCTCGGCCGGCAGCGACCAGGACAGCAGCGCGACGGCGGGGATCAGCAACACCGGCAGCGCCTTTCCCGGGATCCGATGGCGCAGATAGAGCCAGGTCGCCACGCCGTGCCCGGCCAGGAAGGCGACCGCGCCCACGGTCAGTCCCGCCAGGTTCAGCAGCACGTCGCCCAGCGCGCCCAGGGCCATGACCGCGACCAGCAGCCAGCCGTCGAAGCTGCGGGCCCGCATCGCCACATAGACCGCCAGCAGGCCGACGCCCGCGCCCTTGCAGGCGGCGGCCGGGATCGGCGGAACCTCGAGGCTCCAGGTCGCCACATAGCCGGCCCCGGCGATCGCCGAGGCGACCAGCACCGCGCGCTCGGCCGCGCTCATCGTCCGCATGGAAACTTTCCCCCCGTTTTCCGCCCAGACTGCGACGATCGCCCCCGCCGGCGCAATCGGGTTGCACGCGGCCGCCGAAATGTCGGAGACAGGAGGCGGGAGACCCCTGGTACGGAGAAGACCATGAACGGCGCCGACGCCCTGATCACCACCCTGGCCGACAACGGCGTCACCGCGTGCTTCGCCAATCCGGGCACCAGCGAGATGCAGTTCGTCTCGGCCCTGGACCGCGAGCCGCGCATGCGCTCGATCCTGTGCCTGTTCGAGGGCGTGGCGACGGGCGCGGCCGACGGCTACGGGCGGATCGCGGGCAAGCCGGCCTGCACCCTGCTGCACCTGGGGCCGGGCTACGCCAACGGCGCGGCCAACCTGCACAACGCCCGCCGCGCCTTCACCCCGATCGTCAACGTGATCGGCGACCACGCCACCTGGCACCGCGGCTTCGACGCGCCGCTCAACAGCGACATCGCCGCCCTGGCCGCGCCCAACTCGCTGTGGGTGAAGTCGGCCGAGACCGCCGACAGCGTCGGGCCGCTGGCCGCCGAGGCGATCACCGCCTCCTACGGGACGCCGGGCGGCGCCGCCTGCCTGATCCTGCCCGCCGACGCAGCCTGGAACGCGGCCACCGTGCACGGCGGCGTCGCGGCGATCCCCGCCCCCGGCGCGCCGGACGCCGAGACGGCGGCCGCCGTCGCCCACGCCGTGAAGGCGGCCAAGGCCCCGGTGCTGCTGCTGGGATCGGGGGCCTGCCGCGAGGACGGGATCGCCGCCGCCGGACGGCTGGCCGCCCTGGGGATCCGGGTGCTGACCGACACCTTCACCGCCCGCCAGGCGCGCGGCGAAGGCCGCTTCCGCCCCGACAAGCTGCCCTATTTCGGCGAGATGGCGCTGAAGGATCTCGACGGCGCCGACCTGATGGTGCTGGTCGCCACCGAACGGCCGGTGGCCTTCTTCGCCTATCCCGACCGGCCCAGCGTGCTGGTTCCCGAGCACTGCGGGCTGGAAACGCTGTGCGGCCGGGGCGACGACGCGGCCGCCGCCCTGAACGCCCTGGCCGATGCGCTGGAGGCCCCCGCGGCCGGCCCGGTCGAACCCTACGCCCCGCCGCCCGCCCCGGCCGGAAGGCTGGACGCCTGGGCCATCGGCGCGTCGATCGCCCGCCACATGCCGGCGAACGCGGTGATCTCCGATGACGCGGTGACCGCCGGCCTGCCGATCTTCACCCAGACCCGCGCGGCCCGCGCCCACGACTGGCTGTCGCTGACCGGCGGCGCGATCGGCCAGGGCCTCCCGCTGGCCGTCGGCGCGGCCGTGGCCCGGCCGGACGCCAAGGTGCTGGCCCTGACCGGCGACGGGGCGGGCATGTACACCGTGCAGAGCCTGTGGACGATCGCCCGCGAGCAGATGGACGTCGTGGTGGTGGTTTTCGCCAACCACGTCTACCGCATCCTCGGCATCGAGCTGGGGCGGACCGGCGCGGGCAATCCGGGACCGGCGGCGAGCCGGCTGCTGGACCTGGGCGATCCCCGCATCGACTGGGTGGCGGTCTCGCAAGGCCTGGGCGTGCCGGCCGAGCGGGTCGACACCGCCGAGGCCTTCGACGCGGCCCTCGAACGGGCGATGACGGCCAAGGGCCCGCGCCTGATCGAGGCGGCGCTGGCCTAGCGGCCGAGCGGGTCCTCCCGAACACAAAAAACCCCGCCGGCTGGCGCCGGCGGGGTTCTTCGTCAGAGCTCCTGAGAGCGCTTACTTCTTGACGTTGGTGGGCAGCTTGCAGCCGCCGCCGACGTCCTTGGCCTGCAGGCAGGACAGCAGTTCCGACGGCTTGGGCGTCGACTGGTTCAGCGGGTAGGCCAGAACCCAGCCCGGCAGGCCGTCGGCGCAGGCGACTTCGACGAAGCCGTTGGTCTCGGTGCGGCCGATGATGCGGGCGCCGGAGACTTCGCAGCTGCCCTTGCCGTAGCTCTTCAGGTCGGCCCACAGGCGCGGGAACACCACGTCCTGCTTGGTGTAGCTGCAGCGATAGCCGTTCATCTCCGACGAGACGCAGTCATAGACGCGGTTCTCGGTCGGCGAGAACACGCCGATGCCGCCGTCCGGACGGTTCGAGCACTTCAGCTCGACCACTTCCTTCTTGGGGTCGTTCGACGGGAACAGGCCGTAGGATTCGACCTTGCAGTCGAAGCCGGCCTTCTTGGCCAGGCTGGTGTAGAGGCCGGCCTGCTCGGTCTTGGCCGCGCGGCTGTCGGTCAGGGTGCACTCGGCGCCGCCCGGCGCGTTGGCGCAGTCGA
Source organism: Caulobacter sp. (assembly GCA_047607095.1). Taxonomy (GTDB): domain Bacteria; phylum Pseudomonadota; class Alphaproteobacteria; order Caulobacterales; family Caulobacteraceae; genus Caulobacter. The sequence continues at coordinate 3,351 of JASGDR010000430.1, read as the reverse complement.
TGGCGCGGGCCAGGGCGCCGCTCGAAGCGGTCTGCTGCAGCACGTAGCCCTTGCCGTCCTGGCACGAGACTTCGAAGTAGTTGTCGGTCTTGGTGCTGAGGATGTAGCGCTTGTCCTTCACCGCGCAGCCGTTGTTGGCGGCGCCGTTCAGGGTGTCGACGACCTGCAGCTGGGTGGCGCGATCGGTCAGCTTGCACGAGATGTTGCCGGTTTCGTCATACAGCAGGCAGCTGTTGGCGACCGTGCCCTCGAGCTTCATCGGGACCGGGATCTGGACGACGTAGCCGGCGGCGCCCTTGCAGGCGACTTCGAAGAACGAGTTGTTGTTGCCGGTGCCGATGGCGCGGGCGTTTTCCAGGTCGCAGACGGCGCCGGCCTTGGCCAGGTAGGGCTTCAGGCCCTGCTTGGGGTCGGCGTTGGCGGGCAGCAGGCACTTCAGGCCCGATTCCTTGCCGTCGGCGCCGACCGCGGCGGTTTCGAGGCAGGTGAAGGCTTGCGGAGCTGTGTCCTTCTTGGCCACGAGCGCGTAGCCCATGCCTTCCTGGCAGGACACTTCGTAGTAGGAGGTGTTCGACTTCTTGTCGGCGCCGATCAGGCGGGCGTCCGCGACCTGACAGGCGACGCCCGACTGGGCGACCAGCGGCGGCGCTTCCTTCATACCGGCTTCACGCGACTTGGCGTCGACGGCGGCGGCGGGCTTGGTCTCCTTCGGCGCCGCGAAAGCGGCGGCCGGAGCGAGCACGGCGACCGCGAGGGCGGCCGTCAGGCCGATCGCGAATGGCCTCATGTCTTTAGTCTCCTGGGGGGTGGATTCCTCGCGGCGGACTTAAGCGCCCGCTTGCATCGAGGGTCAAGATGTCGTCCGACAGGGGCGCAATCATGGCGGGGCCTCGCCATAAAAAATGGGTGACTTAGGGAGGATACGGCGATGAGCGACGGGTTCGAGGAGGGCGCGGGCGACGCCGAAGCGCCGCGCCGGCCGCGCCTGGCCTATCCGTTCGAGATCGAGCCCGAGCCCGGTTCGGGCCAGGCGATCGCGGTCGCGCCGGGGGTGCTGTGGCTGCGCCAGCCCCTGGGCGGCTCGCTGGGCTTCATCAACGTCTGGGCGATCGAGGACGGCGAGGGCTGGACGATCGTCGACACCGGCATGGCCACCAAGGAGACCAGCGCCGCCTGGAAGGCCGCCTTCGCCGGGGCGCTGGAAGGCCGCCCGGTCACCCGCGTCATCGTCACACACCTGCATCCCGACCATGTGGGCCTGGCCGGCTGGCTGACCCGCCGCTTCGACTGCCGGCTGTGGATGACCCGGCTGGAATACTTCCAGTGCCGGATGCTGGTGGCCGACACCGGCCGCGAGGCGCCCGAGGACGGGGTGAGGTTCTTCCGCGCCGCCGGCTGGGACGACGAGGCCATCGACAACTACAAGACCCGCTTCGGCGGCTTCGGACGGGCCATCCACGCCCTGCCCGACAGCTATCGCCGGATGGAGGACGGCGAGACCTTCCGCATCGGCGGCCGCGACTGGACGGTAGTGACCGGCCAGGGCCATTCGCCCGACCACGCCTGCCTGTGGCAGCCCGAACTCGAGCTGCTGATCTCGGGCGACCAGGTGCTGCCGAAGATCTCGTCCAACGTCTCGGTGTTCCCCACCGAGCCCGACGCCGATCCGCTGACCGACTGGCTGACCTCGCTGGCCAAGGTCAAGGCCGCCGTGCCCGACGACGTGCTGGTGCTGCCGGCCCACAACGCCCCGTTCCGCGGCCTGCACGCCCGCATCGACCAGCTGATCAACGGCCACGAGCGAGGCCTGGCCCGACTGAAGGGCAAGCTGGAGGAGCCCCGCCGCGCCGTCGACACCTTCGGCGCCCTCTTCGCCCGCCCGATCGGTCCCGACCTGCTGGGCATGGCCACCGGCGAGGCCATGGCCCACCTCAACTGCCTGATCGGCCGAGGCGAAGCGACGCGCGAGACGGACGAGGCGGGCGTGGGGTGGTATCGGGCGGTCTAGACGCCCTCCTGGGAGAGGATCCGGGCTGCCCGAAACATCCGTTTGATATTTCGCACGCGAAGAATATAGTCGCGCGCATGTCGACGCCTCCGGATCGCCGCCTGTTCTTCCTGCTCGCCGCCGGCCACCGGCGCGTGCAGCGCTGGGTCGAGGGCAAGCTGGCGGCCGAGATGGACGGGCTGACGGCGGCGCAATCGGGCGTCCTGTTCTATCTGGGCGGCGCCGACGGGGCGCTGATCGGCGAGGCGGCCGAGGCGCTGGACCTGGCCCCCTCGGCCATGACCGGCCTGGTCGACCGCATGACCCGCGCGGGCCTGGTCGAGCGCCGGCCCGACCCGAAGGACGGCCGCGCCCTGCGCCTGCACCTCACCGACCACGGCCGCGCCGCCCGCGAGGAGGCGAAGGCCGGCCTCGCCCAGCTGAACACCCACCTCACCGAGGGCTTCACGGACGACGAGATCGCCGTGGTCGCCCGCTGGCTTTCCAGCCTGCAGACCAAGTTCCCCAAAGGAGACGTTACGCCATGACCGAGCACGTGAAGACCAGCCTCGAGGCGGGCGTCCTGACCATCACCCTGGCCCGTCCGGAAAAGAAGAACGCCCTCAGCGACGCCATGTACGGCGCACTGGCCGACGCCCTGGAGGGGGCCGAGACCGACCCGCAGGCGCGGGTGGTGCTGTTCCAGGCCGACGGCGACAGCTTCAGCGCCGGCAACGATCTCGGCGACTTCGTGGCCCAGGCGACCGGAACCTATCAGGGCGAGCACCACGTGTGGCGGTTCCTGAAGGCCCTGGCCAACGCCACCCGGCCGCTGGTCGCCGCCGTGCACGGCCAGGCCGTGGGCGTGGGCACGACCATGCTGCTGCATTGCGACCTCGTCTTCGTCGCCCCGACCGCCCGCCTGACCGTACCGTTCGTCAACCTGGCCCTGGCCCCCGAGGCCGCCTCCAGCTGGCTGCTGCCGGCCCGCATCGGCCACGCCCGCGCCTACGCCATGTTCGCCCTGGGCGAGGCGGTGGACGGAACCACGGCCGCCGCCTGGGGCCTGGCCAACGCCGTGGTCCCGGCCGAAGAGCTGCGCGAGCGCGCCCGCGCCGCCGCCGACCAACTGGCCAAGCGTCCGCTGGGCGCCCTGACGGTCACCAAGCGCCTGATGCGCGACGCCGAGGCCATCGCCGCCCTGATGGACAAGGAAGGCGCCCTGTTCGCCGAGCGCCTGCAGACCGCCGAGGCCCGCGAAGCCTTCATGGCCTTCGCCGAACGCCGCGCCCCCGACTTCAGCAAGGCGGGGTGATGGTTCAAGGAGACCCCCCTTTGGGGGAGACGGCCGAAGGCCGGTGGGG
>JASGDR010000429.1:0-7253 GCA_047607095.1 Caulobacter sp. | reverse complement strand
TGTCGAACACCACGCGAGACGACCGCATGTCAGACAAGACCATCACCGGCGTTCCCCACCCCAGATGGTGGCAGCGCCATCCGACCCTGGCCTTCTGCGCCGCCTGGGGTCTGGGACTGGGGCTGTGCGCCGCGGTGCTGGCGATCGGACTTCAGGCCGCGGCCTGAACGCGCTCCATGGCGCGCACCGCCGACAGCAGGCGGGCCGGCGTGACCGGCTTTTCGAGCCACAGGTCCGGCTCGACCTTCAGGATTTGAGGATCGCTGGCCGACACCATCATCACCCGCGCGCCGCGCCCCTCGACCGAACGGATCAGTTCGGCGCCGGTCATGCGCGGCATGGAGTTGTCGGTGATCAGCAGATCAGGGGCGAAGTCGTCGAAGGCTTCCAGAGCCTCCTGGCCGTCCCGGCGCCACAGGACCTCGAAACCCGCTTCTTCGAGCAGGATCTCGTAGACGCCGCCAAGCAGCATGTCGTCTTCGGCGATGAGGATCCGTCGCATGGCCAGCCCTAGCCTTCGAATTAAGTGAATTCGAATTTGTAAACAGGTCTTAACCATGCCCGAGCCCCCGGTGTCAGCGTGCGCAATCGTCGCATGGCCGAAAGTTGAGCAATCCAGGCGCGAGCGAACGAGATCACTTCATCCGCAGGCTTAGCCCCGCCACCACCAGTTCGACGGCGTCCGCGCCCCGCGCCAGGGCCTGGTGCAGGCGACCGGCTTCGTCGCGGAACCTGCGGGCCAAGGGGTTGTCGGGCACCACGCCCCAGCCGACCTCGTTGGACACCAGCCAGAGGTCGCCTTCGAAGGCCGAGGCCGCCTCGACCAGGGCGCCCGCCGCGGTCGAGAGATCTTTTTCCGCCAGCATCAGGTTGGTCAACCAAAGGGTCAGGCAGTCGACCACCGCCACGGCGCCCGGCCGCAGGCCGCCCAGCGCGCCCTCGAGGTCGAAGGGCGCCTCCAGCGTGGTCCAGGCCGCTCCGCGATCGGCCCGGTGACGGGCGATGCGTTCCTCCATCTCGGCGTCGAAGGCCTGGGCGGTGACGATCATCACCGGCGCGACGCCCGCAGCGACCGCCCTCGCCTCGGCGGCTTGCTGGGCGAAAGCGCTCTTGCCGGAACGGGCGCCGCCTAGAACCAGGGTCAGTGACAAGGGGATCTCCAGATTGACGGTGTGCGGCGCACCCTATAGTCCAGCCTGCGCGACAGGTTCCTCCCAAAGAGGATGAAAAGGGAACTCGGGTGTGAAACCCGGGCTGCCCCCGCAACTGTAAGCGGCGAGTTCGCGCGTCACACGCCACTGGGACTGTTCTTCGGAAAAGACCTGGGAAGGCGACGCGCAGCAACGATGACCCGCGAGCCAGGAGACCTGCCTGTCGCGGTCGTCCTTCGTCCGGCCGGGGTGCGCCGTACGATCGGGTCTTCCCGCATGACGACGCTTCGGTCCGGGCGCTTTCCCACGAAAGCGCTCCTTCTTGTCGCGCACGGAGGATAGACATGCGCCCTGTTTCCCTGCTGGCCCTGGCGGCCGCAGTTCCCGCCCTGGCCCTGCCGGCCTACGCCATGGCCGACACGGCCGCCGCCGTCGACGAAGTGATCGTCACAGCCAGCCGCACCGCCGAAAAGCAGTCGGAGACGGCCGTCGCCACGACGGTGATCGACGCCGCCCAGCTGCGCAGCGCCCAGGCGGTCATCATCTCGGACGTGCTGGCCCGCACGCCCGGCGTCACCGTAACCCGCAACGGCGGCGTCGGCACCTCGACCCAGCTGCGCATCCGCGGCGCCGAAACCGACCAGACCGTGGTGCTGATCGACGGCGTCAAGCTGAACGACCCGTCCTCGACGGGCGGCGGCTACAACTTCGCCAACCTGCTGGCGGGCGACGTCGACCGCGTCGAGATCCTGCGCGGTCCGCAATCGACCCTGTGGGGCAGCCAGGCCATCGGCGGCGTGATCAACATGCTGACCAAGACCCCGGGCGGCGACCTGGCGACCGACGTCACGGTCGAAGGCGGTTCGCGCGACACGGCCTACGGCCGCGTGGGCGTGGGCGCCGGCGGCGACTGGGGCGGCTGGCGTCTGGCCGGCGGCTACTACACCACCGGCGGCGTCTCGGCCTTCGACAAGGCCTATGGCGGCAAGGAAAAGGACGGCTACCGCAACTACGGCCTGTCGGGCCGCGTCGACCTGAAGCTGACCGACTGGGCCACGCTGGACCTGCGCGCCTACTACGCCGACTCCAAGGTCGACGTGGACGGCTTCCCGGCCCCGTCCTACAGCTTCGCCGACACCAACGAGTACGCCAAGACCAAGGAAATCCTGACCTACAGCGGCGTGCGGCTGAGCAACTTCGACGGCGCCCTGCAGAGCCGCGTGGCCCTGGCCTACACCCAGACCGACCGCGACAACTTCGATCCGGACTCCAGCGTGCCCAAGACCTTCGACGCCAAGGGCACCAACGCCCGGCTCGAGTACCAGGGGACCTGGACGATCAGCGAGGCCTGGCGCGCGGTGTTCGGCCTGGAGAGCGAGCGCTCGTGGTTCCGTTCGGCCTCGCCGTCGGAATGGGATCCGGCCCCGACGCCCGACCGTCACGCGGCCAACCTCGACAGCGCCTACCTGCAACTGCAGGCCAAGCCGGTCGCGGGCCTGACCCTGACCGGCGGCGTGCGCCGCGACGACCACTCGGCCTTCGGCGACGCCACGACCTTCCAGGGCGGCGCGACCTACACGCCGAACGCGGGCGCGACCGTGTTCCGGATCAACTACGGCGAAGGCTTCAAGGCCCCGTCGCTGTACCAGCTCTACAGCCCCTACGGCCTGACGACGCTGAAGCCGGAAGAAGCCGAGAGCTGGGACGTCGGCGTCGAGCACAGCGTGCTGAACGGCCGCCTGCGCGGCTCGCTGACCTGGTTCACGCGCGACGTCACCAACCAGGTCGACTTCGACTCGCTGACCTATCTCTACGCCAACATCGCCAAGACCAAGACCGACGGCGTCGAGCTCGAAGCCAGCTTCAAGGCCACCGACCGCCTGACCTTCAGCGGCGCCTACACCAACATGAAGCCGGAGAACCGCTCGGCCGGCTCGACCTACGGCAAGCGCCTGGCGCGTCGTCCCGACGAAACCGCCGCGGCCAACGCCGACTACGCCTGGACCAACGGCCTGAAGACCGGCGTCACGGTGCAGTACGTGGGCGACAGCTTCGACAACGCGGCCAACACCCGCATCCTGAAGAGCTACACCCTGGTCGACCTGCGGGCCTCCTACCCCGTGAAGGACGGCTTCGAGGTCTATGGCCGCGTCGAGAACCTGTTCGACGAGAACTACGAGACCATCTACCGCTACGGCTCGCTGGGCCGCGGCGCCTTCGTCGGCGTGCGGGCGAAGTTCTGATGCCGGGTTCGCCGGAGTCCCTTTCCGGACACGGCGGACGCCTGACGGCGGCGCGGGCGCGTTTTCCGGACGCGCCCGCGCCGTGGCTGGACCTGTCGACGGGGATCAATCCCCGCCCCTATCCGGTTCCGCCCCAGGCCTTCGAGGCCTGGGGCCGCCTGCCCGATCCGGCCGACCTGGCCCGGCTGGAAGCCGTCGCGGCGCGAGCCTTCGGCGTGGACGATCCGGCCCGGGTCGTCGCCGTGCCCGGCAGCGAGACGGCCATCCGCCTGCTGCCCAAGATCCTGCCCCGCGGCCGCGTCAGCCTGCCCGCCCCCACCTATTCCAGCCACCCGCTCGCCTGGCGGCGCGTCGGTTCCGAGGTCGTGGCCGATCCGGACGAGGCCGACCTCTGCGTGGTGGTGAACCCCAACAATCCCGACGGCCGCAGCCTGGCCCGCGAAGCCGTGCTGGCGCTGGGCCGGCGCGGGGCCGTGGTCGACGAGGCCTTCGTCGAGTGCGAGCCGTCGCTGTCCGCGGCCGCCTTCGCCGGGGCGCCCGGCTATGAACGCCTGATCGTGCTGCGCTCGTTCGGCAAGTTCTACGGCCTGGCCGGCCTGCGGCTGGGCTTCGTGATCGCCCGTCCGGCGCTGGCGCGACGCCTGCGCGACACGCTGGGCGATTGGCCGCTCTCCGCCCCCGCCCTGGCCGCGGGCCTGGCGGCCTATCCCGACAGCGCCTGGGCCGCCGCCATGCGCGCCAGCCTGGCGGACGACGCCGCCCGGCTGGACGCCCTGCTGACCGGCGCCGGGTTCGAGGTGACGGGCGGGACCAGCCTGTTCCGCCTGACCCGCGCGGCCGACGCCCAGGCCCGCTTCCAGGCCCTGGCGGGCGCGGGCGTCCTCTCGCGCCCCTTCGATCACGATCCGAGCCTGCTACGCTTCGGCCTGCCCGGATTCGACGCCGACTGGGCCCGCCTGGCCGCCGCCCTGGAGACCCTGCGATGAGCGACAACGCCAACGCCGAGCACGCCGAAGCCATGCGCGCCCTCAAGGCCGAGCGCGAAGAGCTGATGAAATCGAAGACCCTGGAGAAGGGTCTGCTGCTGGTCCACACCGGCGACGGCAAGGGCAAGTCCTCGGCCGGGTTCGGCATGGTCGCCCGCTCGCTGGGCTGGGGCATGCAGGTGGGCGTGGTGCAGTTCATCAAGGGCAAGTGGAAGACGGGCGAGCGCCTGTTCTTCAGCCGCTTTCCCGACCAGGTGCGCTACCGCGTGATGGGCGAAGGCTTCACCTGGGACACCCAGGACCGCGAGCGCGACATCGCCGCGGCCAAGGCGGCGTGGGAGGAGAGCAAGGCGATGATCGCCGACCCGACGCTCGACTTCGTGCTGCTGGACGAGATCAACATCGCCCTGCGCTACGACTATCTCGACATCGACGAGGTGGTGGAGACCCTCAAGGGCCGCCCGAACGACAAGCACGTCTGCCTGACCGGTCGCAACGCCAAGCCGCAGCTGCTGGAGATCGCCGACCTGGTGACCGAGATGACCCTGGTCAAGCACCCGTTCGAACAGGGCTTCAAGGCCCAGCGCGGGGTGGAGTTTTGACGCCGCTCAACCGCCGCGCGGCCCTGGGCGCCGGGCTGGTGGTCGGTCTGGGCGCCGCGGCGCCCAAGGCCGGGCCGAAAAAGCCCCGCCTGGTCTCCCTCAATCCCTGTCTCGACGGCGTGCTGGTCGAGGTGGCCGATCGCGACCAGATCGCCGCGCTCAGCCACTACGCCCGCGATCCGCAGCAATCGAGCATCGCCGAGCGGGCCAAGAGCTATCCGATCACCTACGAGAGCGCCGAGGAGGTGATCGCCCTGCGGCCCGACGTGGTGCTGAGCGCGGCCCACTCCTCGCCCGCCACCCGCGCGGCGCTGAAGCGCCTGGGCGTGCGGGCCGAGCTCTTCAAGGTGCCCAACAGCTGGGCCGAGAACCAGGAAGACATCCGCCGGATCGCCGCCGCCGCCGGCAACCCGCAGCGGGGTGAAGCCCTGATCGCCCGGATCGACCAGGCCCTGGCCGCCGCCGCGCCGCCGCCCGGCTTCAAGCCGCTGGAGGCCCTGGTCTTCCAGCCCAACGGCTTCGCGGCCGGCGAAGGCACGCTGGTCGACGAGATGCTGAAGCGCACCGGCTTTCGGAACGTCGCCGGCCGCTACGGCCTGAAGAAGTGGGGCAACGTCCCGCTGGAGCGGCTGCTGGCCGATCCGCCGCAGGTGCTGCTGGCCGGCCAGGCCCGTCCCGACGCCCCGACCTGGGCCGAACGGATGCTGAACCATCCCGCCCTGGCGGCGGTGAGCGACAAGATGACCCGCGAGACCTTCCCCGAGCGGCTGCTCTATTGCGGCGGCCCGACCCTGATCCATACCGCAGCGACCCTGGCGGCCGCCCGCCGCAACGTATCGAAGGCCCGCGCATGAGCCACGACCGCCGTACATGGCTGCTGATCGCCGGCCTGTTGCTGGCCGTGACCGTTCTGTTCGGGCTGTCGCTGATGAGCGGCCGCGTCTGGGCCCCGTGGAGCGCCTGGGTCGACCGCTCGGACCCGCGCTGGGCGATCATCTTCGAACTGCGCCTGCCGCGCACCGTGCTGGCCGTGGCCATCGGCGCGGCGCTGGGCATGTCGGGCGCGGCGATGCAGGGCTACACCCGCAACCCGCTGGCCGATCCGGGCGTGCTGGGCGTTTCGTCCATGGCCGCGCTGGGCGCGGTGATGAGCCTCTATCTGGGCCTGGCCTTCACCGCGACCTGGCTGCTGCCGGCCTGCGCCGTGCTGGGCGCGGCGGCGGGCGTCGTCCTGATGCTGGTCCTGGCCGGCACGACCGGCGGCGCGGTGACCTTCCTGCTGGCGGGCGTGATCCTCAACACCGTGGCCAGCGCCGGCGTGGCGCTGGCCCTGTCGCTGGCCCCCAATCCCTGGGCGGCGCAGGAGATCATCAGCTGGCTGCTGGGCTCGCTGGCCGACCGCAGCGTCGACGAGGTGCGGCTGGCCGCGCCGCTGATCGTGGCGGGCCTGGCCGTGCTGCTGACCCTGCCCCGCTCGCTGGACGCCCTGACCCTGGGCGAGACCGGCGCGGCGGCCCTGGGCGTGAACCTTTCGGCGGTGCGGGTGCTGCTGGCCGTCGGCGTCGGCGTCGCCTCGGGCGCCAGCGTCGCGGTGACGGGCCTGATCGGCTTCGTCGGCCTGATCGCCCCGCACCTGGTGCGGCCGCTGGTGGGACACCGGCCGGGGGCGTTGCTGATCCCCTCGGCCCTGGCCGGCTCGGCCCTGGTGCTGGCCGCCGACATCGTCGTGCGCCTGACGCCCTCGGCCGCCGAGATGCGCCTGGGCGTGGCCACCGCCGCCGTCGGCGGACCGTTCTTCCTGGCTCTCCTGATCACCATGCGCCGGAGGCTCGCATGACCGCCCCCCTCTCCGGCGCCGTACTTTCGGCCGAGAACCTTTCCGTCGCCCTGGGCGGCCGCCCCGTGTTGCAGGGGGTGAGCGCGCGCTTCCGTCCCGGCGAGGTGACCGCCGTGGTCGGTCCCAACGGCGCGGGCAAGTCGACCCTGCTGGCGTGCCTGGCCGGCCTGCGCAAGCCCGACGCCGGCGCCGTGAGCTTGGGCGACGCGGCGCTGTCCGCCCTGGCGCATCGCGAGCGCGCCCGGCGCATCGGCTTCCTGCCGCAGACGCCGGAAGTGGCCTGGGCCGTGGACGTCGAGACCCTGGTGGGTCTTGGCCGCACGCCCCACAGCGGGGCGCGGGGCCTGTCCGAAAGCGACCGCCGGGCCGTGGCCCGCGCCCCGCTGTGGGGCGTGCGGCCAAGACCCACCAGGGTCTCGACGTCCACGGCCCAG
>JASGDR010000428.1:0-5207 GCA_047607095.1 Caulobacter sp. | reverse complement strand
TACGAAGGCGGCATCGCCAACATGAACTACTCGATCTCGAACACCGCCGAGTACGGCGAGTACGTCACCGGCCCGCGCGTCGTTACCGCCGAGACCAAGGCCGAGATGAAGCGCGTGCTGGAAGACATCCAGTCGGGCAAGTTCGTCCGCGACTTCATGCTGGAAAACGCCGTCGGCCAGCCGTCCTTCAAGGCGACCCGCCGTCGCGCTTCCGAGCACCAGATCGAGGAAGTCGGCGCGCGTCTCCGCGGCATGATGCCGTGGATCGCCAAGAACAAGCTGGTGGACGTCACCAAGAACTAAGCTTCCGCCTCGCGGCGGAAGACGGAAACGGCGGGCTCGCAAGGGCCCGCCGTTTTTCGTTTGGGCTATCCCTGCTTCCGGGCCGCGTGACGTATTCGGATCACCTCGACCATGTTCGCGCGGATGCGATAGCGGATCAGATACGGGCGCAAGATCAGCAGTTCGCGCAGTCCGCGCGATACGGGGCGGCCACGTTCCGGGTGACGTTCCAGCGTTTCTATGGCGGCGAGGAAGCGGGCCGCCATGCGTTGCGCGGCCAAGGGCGCGCCTTGCTCGTGGATATAGGCGCAAGCTTCTTCCAACTGGTCGAGCGCCAGGCTGGAAACCGTTACCTGGTAGGCCATGGGCGGGGGGCTCATGCGCGAAGCTTGAATGCCACGACGTCAACGCCCCTGCCGGATGGGATCAATCGCCGATGCGCGGTGTGGGCAGCACCTTGTCTGTTCCCCAGGAGCGAAGCCAACGCTTGACCGCTTCCCCGGAAACCACGCGTCCGGCCTCGATGTCGTTCAGGCCCTCGGCGTCGGCGAGCGCTTCGACCTCGTCGTCGACCGGGGCCGTGGGAGAAGGCTCAGGGTTCATGCCGACAGAATAACACACCGCCGAAGACACGCGAGGGGGCTACGCGTCGTCCATGTAGTGCAACTTCTGGGTTGCCTGTCGTGGCGTTCGGAGTCATCAATCCAGCAACCAGGAGGTTGCTGATATGACCGACCGCATCGAGAAGACCATCGTGCTGAACGCGCCGCTGGAGCGCGTGTGGGACGCCATCGCCGACCACGAGCAGTTCGGGGCCTGGTTCCGGGTCAAGCTGGACGGGCCTTTCGTGGCGGGGCAGGCCTCGACGGGCTACATCACCTATCCGGGCTATGAGCATATCCAGTGGCGGGCGCAGGTGGTGGCCGTCGAGCCGATGCGGCGGCTGGCCTTTCACTGGCATCCCTACGCCATCGACCCAGAGGTCGACTATTCGGGCGAGACCCCGACGCTGGTGGAGTTCCTGCTGACGCCGGAAGGGCAGGGCGTGCGGCTGGACGTGATCGAGAGCGGCTTCGACGCCGTGCCGGCCCATCGCCGCGACGAGGCCTTCCGCATGAACGAGGGCGGCTGGACCCAGCAGGTCGAGAACGTCAGGGCCCATGTCGAGGGTTGAGGCGGCGGGCGCCGCCGCGCCAGACCCGGCGGTGGTTTTCGCGGCCTTGGGCGATCCTACCCGCCTGGCCCTGCTGGACCGGTTGAGCGACGGCCGGCCCCGCTCGATCTCGACCCTGGCCAGCGGCGGCGACATCACCCGCCAGGCCGTGACCAAGCACCTGCGGGTGCTGGAGGGCGCGGGCCTGGTCGCCAGCCTGCGCGAAGGCCGCGAGAGCCGTTTCGCCTATCGTCCGGAACAGGTGCGGCAGGCGCGGGCCTGGCTGGATACGGTCTCGGCCCGTTGGGACGACGCGCTCGGGCGGCTGAAGGCGTTTGTGGAGAGTTAGCGTGCGTTGCGGAGCGCCGTCCGCCACGGCAGTCTCGCGACTATGATCGTTTCCATTCTCACCGCCGCCCTCGCATTCGCCGCGCCGGACCTCGCCGATCCGCCGAAGCAGGCGCTTGAGCGTGTACGTGTGACATCAGTCGCGCCTTCTTCTTGCAGTTCGGGCGTTCTGGCCTGCTATGCCCGGATCACGGTAGCGACCAGGGATCAGGCGTCACTGGACCTGTTCCTGATCGCCGAGCCGGACACTTTCTTGCCGGCGTCGGGAGAGACCTGTGATTTCGAGGTCCAGCGCGGACTGTTCGCCGGCGGCGTCGGCGATCGCCTTCCGCGTTCGGCCGACCGGCTGGAAATCAGCAGGATCTCTTGCACGGGCGCTGCGCCGAAACCCTGAAGGCGGCGGCTAACCCAGCACCACCACCGGTCCCCAGGCCACCTGATAGCGGTGCGCGCCGCTGGAGAGGTGAGGGCGCAGTTGCCAGGCGCCGGGCGGGATGGTGACCGGCTGGGGACGCTCGACATAGGTCTGGGTCAGCACCTCGCCGCCGGGATCCGACAGCGAGAACTGGTCGATGCGCGGGCTGGCGCGCGAGAGGGCGGCGGCGATGGCCTCGACGCTCGGCGCGCGCAGCGGGGTGGGGGCGGCGAGGCGCGCCGAGACCTCGGCGTAGACGCCCACGGCGATGACCTCCGGGCCGTCGCGCAGGGCGCCGTAGCCGACGTGGGTGAAGCCCGGCGCCAGCAGATTTGCGCGGTGGCCGGGGCTGGACTTCCACTGGCCCATGATCTGGTCCGGGCGCACGGCGCCCGAGGCGTTGCGGCGCATGGCGATGTTCTCGCCCGGGGCGCCGACCAGGTCGCGGGCCAGCAGGCCGACGCGGGCGGCGGGGCCGAAGCCCTCGCGCGTCATGTGGTCGTAGAGGCGGGTGCGGGCGATGTCGGCGGCGTGGGCGCGGGCGGCCAGCGTCAGGCCGGGGTCGAAGGTCAGGGACGAAAGGCGGCGCGCCTGCCGGAACGCATCTCCCTGGTCCTGCAGTTCGCGCTCGAAATCGGGATCGAAGTCGCCGCGGCGGGCGGCGGCCTGGTCGCGCAGGCGGCGCTCGTAGGTCAGCCAGGTCTGGGCCGGGGCGCCAAGGGCGAGGCGGGGCAGGGCCAGGCCCGCGACGCCCAGCGCCAGGGCGGTTCGACGGGAAAGGGCGGTCATCGGGAAGGGCTCTGATCTCCAAGACGGTTGACAGGGCGGGCCGGTCGTCCGCTCTAAGGCCGGATGCGACCCGTCCGTTCCCTTTGGCTGGCCGGCCCCGAGGCCTGGCTCCCTGATGCGCAAGCCCAGGACCTGCGCCGCAAGGCCTTGTGCCTGGACGCCGGCTTCACGCCGTCTTCCGGAAGCCGTCCGGCGGAGGGCGACGACTTCAGCTCCGAGATCCAGGCGCGCGAACTCTACATGGACCGCATGGCCCAATTGCGTCGGGTCGATGCGGCGATCGTCAACCTGACCCCGTGGCGCGGGCCGGCCTGCGACACGGCCACGGCTTTCGAGGCCGGCGTGCTGGCGGGCCTGGGCAAGCCGATCTTCGCCTATCTCAATGTCGAGGACGAAAGCCTGGCCGAGTATGTCGACCGCGTCGACGTGCTGGTCGGCGCCGAGCGCGGCGAGGACGGCGTCTGGCGCGACGGCGAGGGCTGCGTCGTCGAGGACCTGGGCCTGCCGGAAAGCGTGATGCTGTGGGCCGAGGCGCGGCGGCTGTTCGTCATCGTGACCCCGGACCCGCTGCACGACCTGACCGGGCTGGAGATGTGCCTGCAGGCGCTGAGGCTGTACGCGGAGTAGGGGGCGAGGTCCCCCTCAGTCGCTTCGCGACAGCTCCCCCAGAGGGGGAGCATCTCTAGATCCTCTTCCTCCGGGGGGAGGTGGCGCGGAAGGGTAACCCCTTGCCCTACCGGCGGCCATCGGCCACCTTCCGGCCCCGTTTCGAAAGGCCCTTCCATGTCGCGTCCCGCGGCCGCGCCGGCTTCCGGGAAGTCGCGCGGCGTCATCGTCACAGACCTGATCGAGCTGCTGCGCCTGGCCGGGCCCGTGGTGCTGTCGCGCCTGGGGATCATGGTGATGGGCCTGACCGACGCCATCGTCGTGGGTCACTATTCGGCGACGCAGCTGGGCTTTCACGCCATGGCCTGGGCGCCGACCTCGGTGTTCGTGACGGTGACGGTCGGCCTGCTGGTCGGGACCCAGGTTATGGGCTCGCGCGCCCTGGGCGCCAGGCGCCTGCACGAGGCCGGGGCGGTGCTGCATCGGGGCGTGAAGTACGGCCTGTGGCTGGGCCTGGGCGGCACGCTGCTGCTTGCCCTGGCCGCGCCGCCGCTGCTGCATCACGCCGGAATCGACAAGGCCCTGGCCGACGGGGCGACCGCGCCGCTGATCGTCTTCTCGCTGTCGCTGACGCCCTACGCGCTGAGCGTCGCGCTCAGCTTCTGGCTGGAAGGCCTGGGGCGGCCGGGGCTGGTGACGGTGACGATGTGGATCGCCAACCTGATCAACCTGGCGGTCAACCTGCTACTGGTGCCCGGTGTCATGGGGCTGCCGGCCCTGGGAGCGGTGGGCGCGGCCTGGGCGACCTTCGTGGCCCGCTGGGCCTTCACGGCCATGCTGGCGGTGGTGATCGTGCGCCTGAAGGACGCCCGGGCGCTGGGCGTGTTCGACAAGCCCGAACGTGACCGCGCCGCCGAGAAGGAGCAGCGCCGCGTCGGCTACGGGGCGGGCACGTCCAACCTGTTCGAGGTCTCGGCCTTCGCGGGCATGAGCCTGGTGGCCGGCTGGCTGGGCGGCCTCAACGTCGCGGCCTGGGCCGTGGTGCTGAACGTGGCGGGGATCATCTTCATGGTCCCGCTGGGCCTAGCCACGGCGACCGCCGTGCAGGTGGGGCGGGCCCACGGCGCGCGCGATCCCGAAGGCATGAGCCGCGCCGGCTGGATCGCCTTCGGCGTCACCGCCGTCTTTTCGCTGATGGTGGCCGTGTTGCTCTATCCGCTGCGCCACCTGGTGGCCGGCGCCTATACGGCCGATCCGGCCGCCATCGCCCTGATCGCTCCGGCCCTGGCCCTGACCTGCCTGTTCCTGGTTCCGGACGCCGTGCAGGTGGTCTGCGCCCAGGCCCTGCGGGCCCGCGGCGAGGTCTGGATCCCCGCCTGCACCCACATGGTCGCCTACGCCCTGATCATGGGGCCGCTGGCCTGGTGGCTGGCTCTGCCGATGAAGATGGGCGTCGACGGCATCGTCTGGTCGGTGATCGTCACCAGCTTCGCCGCGGCGGCGATGCTGCTGGGGCGGTATCGGATGCTGGATCGCAAAGGCTGATCCTTCTCCCCTTGCGGGAGAAGGTGTTGTCCGAAGGACGACGGATGAGGGGGCTCTCAAACGCAAGAC